>NZ_JAVAXX010000120.1:0-18097 GCF_042709275.1 Bacillus sp. LR_5
GGAATTGAGTTTTTCCGAGCCTATTTACAAGTTGATATTGATTTTTTAGCGACTGTTAACTTGGTTTCTTTTGCGATATTGACTCTATTTGCTTTTTCGTCGATATACTTTCATCTTAATAAATATAAATATGCTGAGCATTCGTTTATTCTTAAATTATTAATTTTAACAAACACTCTATCATTTGCGCCATTTTTGATATTTTATGTTCTTCCAATAATATTTACTGGTAATTATATTTTCCCTGCATTAGTCTCTGCATCATTACTTGTACTTATTCCGTTTGGTTTAGTGTATCAATTTGTAGCCAATAAAATGTTTGATATAGAGTTTATTTTAGGAAGAATGAGATATTACGCTCTACTTGCTATGATACCAACTCTATTTATAGTTGGAGCATTAGTTTGGTTTGATGTAATGAAAATTCAGATGAACCCTGTGCGTCAAACTGTATTTTTTTTCGTTGTCATGTTCGCTGTCTTTTATTTTAAAGAGGTCATGGATTTTAAATTTCGGTTAAAACGTTTCTCTGAAAAATTCAACTATCAGGACAGTATCTTTAAATATACTCAGCTAATGAGGGGGGTAACTTCTCTTCAACAAGTTTTTAAAGAACTGAAAAATACTATTTTGGATGTTTTACTTGTAAGCAAAGCCTATACCTTTGAAGTAACTCCTGATCAAAAAGTGATATATTTAGATAAGCCGGAAATAGGACCAGATTGGCATCTTTTTCAAAAGGAATTTGAAACCGTAACTTCAGAAATTGGGAAAATTATTGAAGTCAATCAGGGATTTCTAATGAAAGTTGGTGAACGAGGCGGAAGTTCTTATGTTCTGCTTTGTTTATCTAATATTAACACTCCTCGGCTAACACGGGATGAAATATCTTGGCTGAAAACACTGTCTTTCTATACAAGTGTGTCCATGGAAAATGTCATGCATATTGAGGAGCTCATGGAACATTTGAAGGACTTAAAACAAGAGGGAACAAACCCAATATGGCTGAAAAAGCTAATGTTTGCAATCGAAGAAAAACAACGTTCAGGGCTAGCCCGCGATCTCCACGATTCCGTTCTTCAGGATTTGATTTCATTAAAGCGCCAGTGTGAGCTGTTTTTGGCTGATTTTAAAAAGGATAATAATCCGTGTCAGGAAGAGGTACAGGACAAGCTTGTACAGATGAATGAGCAGATGTCTGATGTGATTTCGATGACGAGGGAGACGTGTCATGAACTGCGGCCGCAGCTTCTGTATGATCTTGGGCTGGTGAAGGCGCTGTCCAAGCTGGTGGCGCAGCAGCAGGAGCGGGTTCCGTTTCATATCCGTTTAAATACCGGCAGATTTACGGCTTCGCTTGATCTGGATTCGCAGTTGAATTTGTACCGGATCATTCAAGAGTTTCTGTCTAATGCGGTCAAGCACTCCCAGGCGACGGATGTGCTGATTATGCTCATCAGTATTCAAAACAAAATCGTTCTTCATTATGAGGACGATGGCGTAGGGTTTGATCAAGAAAAAAATAATGAACATTCCATGAGTATGGGGCTTTCTGGCATTAAGGAGAGAGTCAGGGCTTTAGATGGACGCCTTCGGATTGAAACAAGTGAAGGAAAGGGCTTTAAGGCTGATATTGAAATCGAATTGTAATGGTTTTATAACGGAAACGACTTGGCACAGGCCAAGTCTTTTTTATAAAATGGAAATGAGTGAGTAAAAGGGAGGAAAACATGAAAAAGATACTAGTGATTGATGACCATCCGGCTGTCATGGAAGGCACCAAGACAATTTTGGAAACGGATTCGAATCTGTCTGTTGATTGTCTCAGTCCTGAACCGAGCGAACAGTTTATCAAGCAGCATGATTTCTCGTCATATGATCTCATTTTAATGGATCTGAATTTAGGCGGCGAGGTCAATGGGATGGAGCTTTCTAAACAGATATTACAAGAGAATCCTCATTGTAAAATTATCGTGTATACCGGTTATGAGGTTGAGGATTATTTTGAGGAAGCGATTCGTGCGGGACTGCACGGTGCCATCAGCAAAACGGAATCTAAAGAAAAGATCACCCAATACATATACCACGTACTCAATGGAGAAATTTTAGTCGATTTTGCTTACTTTAAACAGCTGATGACTCAGCAAAAAACAAAGCCGGCTCCTTCCTCTCAAAAAGAACAAGATGTGCTCACACCTAGAGAATGCCTGATTCTTCAAGAAGTTGAAAAGGGATTTACAAACCAAGAAATCGCAGATGCACTTCATTTAAGCAAGCGGTCCATTGAATACAGCCTGACATCGATTTTCAATAAGCTGAATGTCGGTTCCCGGACGGAAGCGGTTTTGATTGCGAAATCAGACGGTGTACTTTAAATAAGGGGGGATATGATGGATACGAAACACACATTGCTTGAAGCGCTTGGTATTGAGATTGTTGAAAACACAGCGGAACGATGCGTTGCAGTCATGCCAGTGGATCATCGGACGGTGCAGCCGTTCGGATATTTGCATGGAGGCGCTTCAGTGGCTCTGGCGGAAACCGCGGCGAGCGCAGGTGCGCAGAATCTGATTGATCACACAACACAAGCTTGTGTCGGTTTGGAAATTAACGCTAACCATTTAAAATCCGTAAAGGAAGGAACGGTAAAGGCAGTAGCCGAACCCGTTCATATAGGCAGAACGACTATTGTCTATCAAATTCATATTTATGACGAGCAAGAGAGGCTGATCTGTATCTCCAGATGCACGCTGGCTGTCATCAAAAAATAAAAAAACAGCCGGAACTCTGCCTGTCCGGCTGCTTATTTTTATAAGTAAGAATCCTCTTTTCGTTTAATCACAAAGTTTCTGATCCCGTTATAGTCATCCTGTACGCTTCTCTCATTAAGCTTGACGCCGGAGTTGTACGCGGCACGGCAGATCAAGTGTCCTCCGACAGGCGACGTAATAAAGATAAAGAGAATCCCGAGCAGAATTTTAGCGGAAATGTTCCCCGTCACAAACCACAAATAGAAGAAGACACCAAGCAGAATCATATTGACGCCCAACGTTGAGCCTTTAGATGCAGCATGAGAACGTGTAAACACATCGGGAAGGCGAATTACTCCTAATGAAGCAACGAGGCACACAAGTGCGCCAAGCAAAATGAATACAGCCACAACGACCTTAGCGATTTCGATCATTTTCGATAATCTCTCCTTTCTCCAGGAACTTGGAAAATGCGATCGTTCCGATAAATGATAAAATCCCCAGCAGCAAAATAATATCCAGAAACGCACTTGTTTTCAGCAAAATGGAGACAAGCGCCGTGATCGCGATCAGATTGATGCCGATTGCATCCAGAGCCACGACCCGGTCAGGCACAGTCGGCCCTTTAATAACACGAATGACATACAAAAAGGTAGACACTGCCATAATGCCGAGGGCGAGTTGCAGAATCAGCGTAAACATCAGCGGCTCACCTCCTGTATGGCTTTTTCAAATGACTCCCGAATATCAAAAATGGCTTTTTCCGCATCCTCAATATCCATCGCGTGAATATAAAGAATCGTCCTGTCATCTGAAATGTCCATCACCAAGGTTCCCGGCGTTAACGTAATAAGCAGTGACAGCAGGGTGATTTCCCAATCCGTCGTAAGCTCTGTTTTAAAAGCGAAAATGCCCGGTCTGATATTCAGCTTCGGCGATAGGACTGATTTCAGCACACTGACATTGGCAAGGTACAGTTCCTTTAAAAAAATCAAAAGGAGTTTGATGATAGAAAACATTTTCCATAGATAAAACTGGCGAGTAAAAAAGCGCCGGAAGAAAAAGAGAGAGAGCATCCCCAGAATATAGCCTGTGAAGAATCCTGCGGCGCTTGGACTATTGCTCAAGAACATCCAGCAAAAAGCGAGAAACACATTTAATAAAATTTGAAATGCCATGCGATCTACTCCTTCAAAACAGCTTCAATATATTTTTCCGGATTCAGCAACGTCTCGGCCGCTTGATCAACGTAAGGTGACACCCATTCTGTACCCAATCCGAAGAGAAGAGACAGTAAGAGAAAAATAGCTGCCGGATAAAGAAGTCCTTTAGCTGTTCTATGATTTGGTTTTGGTGTTTCTTTTTCTTCGCCCCAAAACGCATGTATAAAGATCCTCAGCACAGAGTAAAGTACGAGCAGACTCGAAAGCAGAATCAGCATGGAAATTGTAAATTCACCTTCTGTGAAGCCGCCCTCCACAATTTTCAATTTGCCGACAAATCCGCTGAGAGGCGGGATGCCCGCAAGAGAAATAGCTGAAATGAAAAACATCCATCCTAGAACAGGGTAGCGTTTGATCAGCCCGCCCATTTTGTGCAGGCTCGCTGTTCCAGTCAATGCGATCAGCGTCCCTGCCAGCATAAATAAAGCGCCTTTAATCAGCATATCGTGAATCAGATAATAAATCGCGCCTTGGATTGATGCGGGGGTATGAACTGCCACACCGAACAAAATCACGCCGACAGCAGTAATAATGTTGTAGATCACGATTTTCATGACATCCGAATAAGCGAGTGAACCGATAACACCGAAAATCACAGTCAGCGCGGCGAGCCAAATCATCAGCTGATGGGTAAAGGCTGTATCGTGAATAAAAATCAATGTGAAGACCCTAGTGATCGCGTATAAACCGACTTTTGTGAGCAATGCGCCAAACAACGCGGAGATTGCCGCCGGAGGCGCGTAATAAGAGCCTGGAAGCCAAAAGTAGAGGGGGAAGATTCCGCCCTTCATGCCAAATACCAAAAGCAGCAGGACACCAATCACAGTGATCAGCCCGGTTTGTCCTGATTCGCTGATTTTCACACTAAGATCGGCCATGTTTAACGTACCGGTTACAGCGTATAAAAAGCCGACGCCGATGACAAACAAGGCAGACGATACGATATTAAACACAATATATTTAAGGGACTCCCGCAGCTGAATTTTTGTGCCGCCTAATACAATCAGCATATAGGAAGCAATAAGCAGGAGCTCAAAAAACACGTACATATTAAATAAATCGCCTGTTAAAAACGCTCCGCTGACACCGGCAAGCAAAAACTGAACACCAGAGTAATAAAAGGAACGCTCCCGTTTTTCACCGACGGAACGGAAGGAATAAAGCACAACCAATAAACCAATTATCGATGTTGTGAGAACGAGCAGGCTGGCGAATTGGTCTGCGACCAGCACAATGCCGTACGGCGCTTTCCAGCCGCCCAAACTGAGTGTCTGGATACCACTTGTAAAGACAGTCTGTACGAGTATGCCACTGATCACAATCCCGATTGCCGATGCCGCAGTGCTGAAGATCCGCATGAGCATAAGATTCTTCGTCATGAAAATCAGCAGAATGGCCGACAGAAGCGGGATCAGGATTGGCAAAATAACAAAATTATTCATGTTGATCATTTCCCCTCATTTGATCCATATCGTCCGATTTCAATTCCTGATAAGCGCGAAAGGCCATGACGAGGATGAATGATGTAACGCCAAATGAAATGACAATTGCGGTCAAAATCAGGGCTTGCGGAAGCGGATCGACAAATGATTTGGCATGCTCGCTCAAAATCGGAGCGGCACCTTTCTTTAATCCTCCCATAGTCAAAAGCATTAAATGAACGCCATGGCTTAACAGTGCTGTTCCGATAATGACGCGAAGCAGGCTTTTAGACAGCAGCAAATACGTAGCAGCCATAAAAATAATACCGGCTAAAACAGCCATTAAGATTTCCATTATTCTTCCTCTCCAATCGTTTGAATAATGGTCATCGTAATGCCTACGACAACTAGATAAACGCCTAAATCAAATATCGTCGCCGTGGCGAGCTCCGTTTTCCCAAGGATCGGCAGCTGAAAGTATCCGAATGTGTGGGTTAAAAAAGGAGCCCCGAAGACAAAGGAGCCAACCCCGGTTAATACAGCGAGCAGAAGGCCGGCTCCCGCGATATAAATGAAATTAACCGGCAAAATGGAACGCACGGTTTTTAAATCATATGCCAAGAGCAATAGAACGATGGAAGAGGACGTGATCAGTCCGCCGACAAAGCCTCCTCCTGGTGCGTTATGCCCTGATAAAAATAAATAGAAAGAGAAAAGCAAAATGATAAAGGATACCAGCTTTGTCACGGTTTGAAGAATCAAGTCATTTGTTTTTTGTTCATTCACCGCTTTTCCCCTCCTCTTTTACTTTTGTTTTAATCATGCTGTAAATGCCAAGAGCGGCAATCGTTAATACCGTAATTTCAAACATTGTATCAAAGCCCCTGAAATCAACGAGGATGACATTGACGACATTATCCCCTCCGCCGAGATCGTGGCTGTGTTTTAAGAAGAAGGATGAAATGCTGTCTTTTGTCCGCTGGCTTGATGATGCGATACCAAGCAGGGTGACGATAATACCGACGCCTAAAGCAATGATAAAGTTCGTCAATCGGAACGTTCTCGTTTTCTTTTTCAGCCTCAGTTTCGGCAGATGATAGAAACAAAGCAGAAACAGTGCCACAGAAATGGTTTCAATGACAAGCTGGGTCAAGGCCAAGTCCGGCGCTCTGAAAATCACAAAAAACAATGCGAGCGCATAACCGACGACACCAAGTGAGATAATCGCCGTCAGTCTTGATCTGGCAAAAACAGTTGCCGCTGTGGCGCTGATCATGACAAGCGTCAAAATGATTTCGTATACGCCGATTTTAGCCATGCCTTCTGTTGTAAAGGAAAATCCGCCTTTGATGACAAAAGCTCCGCCCATCAGAATGATGAAACCAGCGAAGATATACAGCAAGTAATCCCTTAAAAACCCGGTCATATATTGCTTTGTGACTCGGTAAGACCCTTTCTCCATCAGCGTCACAAGCTTGTCGTATAACCGGTTGAGTGTGAGCTTCGAAGGAAACAGCTTATAGATTCCCTTCCACTTATTCAGCGACAAATATCCGATGGTGCCGATAACAATAATGCCTGCAGTCATCAGCACTTCTGTATTCAACCCGTGCCACTGTGAAATGTGAACATGGAATTTCTCATGGCTGTCCAGCAGTGTCGGATAGATCGAGTTCATCGCAGGCTCTATCAAGCTGTACGACAATATATTCGGGAAAAAGAAGAGACTGACAGCCAAAGCGACAAGAATGACAGGTGATACGAGCATGCCAATCGGCGCTTCGTGAGCCTGTTTTTTAAGCTGTTCAGGCTGGTAACTTCCTCTGAATGTTTTAAACAGCAATTTCATGCTGTAGATAAACGTAAATACGCTTCCGATCCAGGCGAGAACAGGGAATAGAATGCCCCATGTCTGTACGTTGAACAGATCGAAATGTGTCACGCGAAGCATGCTTGTGAAAAACATTTCTTTACTCAAAAACCCGTTAAACGGCGGAAGGCCGGCCATTGAAAATGTTCCGATTAAGGAAATCGTAAATGTAATCGGCATTATCGCCATCAGGCCGCCGAGCTTCCGGACATCCCGTGTGCCTGTTTCGTGATCGATAATCCCGACTGCCATAAACAAGCTTCCTTTAAAGGTAGCGTGATTGATTAAATGGAAAATGGCAGCCATGGCGGCAACTGTATAATATTCTGTATGGCCGTAATGAAGGGCCGCAGCACTGACTCCGAGCATGGAGATGATCATTCCGAGCTGGCTGACGGTTGAAAATGCCAAAATCGATTTTAAATCAGTTTGTTTCACGGCATGGAATGAACCCCAAACCATCGTAAAGAGCCCGACGAGGGAAACGATCCAAAACCACTGAGCAGAAAAAGCGAAAATAGGACTGAATCTCGCAATCACATAAATGCCGGCTTTGACCATAGTAGCTGAATGGAGATAAGCGCTGACAGGTGTCGGAGCTTCCATCGCATCAGGCAGCCAGATATAAAAAGGGAATTGCGCGGATTTCGTAAAAGCCCCTAATAAAATGAGAATCATAGCCGGGATAAACAAGTCGTGGCCGGCAATTAATTGAACCTGATGAATCATCTCTCTAATACTGAAGGAATCCGTTATCAGATAAAGGAGAATAAATCCGCCGAGCATGCACAGCCCGCCGCTGACCGTAATCAAAAGTGATTTGGCGGCGCCGTAGCGCGACTTTTCACGCTTATACCAATAGCCGATCAGCAAAAAGGACGAAAGGCTGGTAAGCTCCCAAAACATGTAGAGAACCATGACATTGTCTACAAGAACGACACCGAGCATGGCGCCCATGAACATCAATAAATAGACATAAAAGGGCCCAAGCTGTTCTTTTTCTTTCGATAAATAAAAAATGCTGTAAAGAGTGACCAAAGAGCCGATGCCTGTGATCAGTAAGGCGAATAATAATCCGAGACCGTCTATATAAACGGTAAAGTTAATGCCAAGTGAAGGAATCCACTCAAATACCGACCGCAGTGTTTCTCCAGATTGTGTCATCCTGATCATTGGGAGAAAGTATATAAACAGCAAGACGGGCAGGATCAACACAAACCAGCCCGTGTGCACTCTTTTTGCGTATTTTGCCAAAAAGGGAATGATAAAAGCAAATAAGAAAGGCGATAAAATAGCAAAATGTAAGAGCTGCAAAGTTAAACCTCCTTTTTCTCTTTCTCAATTGAAAAATGCGCTATGTATCAAATATACGGTCAAACGACCTAGTCCAAATTATATCGCACTTTTCTGCAAGCTGCCATGCTTCGAACTGCGCAATCAGCTTTTATGAGTTCTTTTGACCTCAAAATAAGTCTAACAAAAATAATGTCATTTGTATATTTAAAATCATTCCTGATCAAGCTGAATGTAAGGAGCTGGTCATGTGAAAAGAAAGGTATTGATGTGTTCAGGTTTATTCTGCTCAGTATTTGCTGGGGCATTCATTTTGAATCAATATGACGGGCGCAGCGGTGCGGAGGCTAGTGAGGAGTGGGAGCTGTATTTATTGGAGCACCACCTGTCAGCCAGATTGAGTGAAATGGAATCAATGGATCTGCCGTTTGGCCCCCGAGAGTATATCCGGATTGTGAACAGATAAAAAAAAGAGTTCCGCATATAACGGAACTCTTTTTCTGATTATGAAGTGAAAAAACGAAGCAGAACTGTCGCACAAATAACTGTACCTGCACCGCCGAGGCGGGTGGAAATTTGGGCGAACGGCATAAGGCCCATTCTTCCTGACGCTGATAAAATCGCAACATCACCAGTTCCGCCGAGACCGCTGTGGCAGCAGGTAACGATTGCAGATTCAACTGGGTACATGTTCATCAGCTTGCCCACAAAATATCCAGAAGCAATCATTGCGATAACAACTGAAATACAAATGATGACAAACGGAATAGAAATCACAGATGCCACGTCATCCAACGGAATAAAGAGGATGCCGAGACCGACCATCAGCGGCCATGTAAAGCTTGAAGAAATAAATTTATAAAGCTGGTAAGCGCCATCCTCCATTTTTTTCGGAAGAATATTTGCATATTTGACAGCCGCAGCTGAAATAATCATTAAGATCGCGCCCGGTATGAAGATGAATTTCTCCAATAACCCGCCGAAAATAAAGAATGTACACGCGAGCAGAACGCCGGCTCCCATCAATTTAAAATCAATTTTTGCTTCCGCTTCTTTTTGATTGAAAATCTCATTTGCTTTTTTAGATTTGACGAGGCGTCCGTTTCCATTTAGATCAGGCCGCTTATCGCCAAGCTTTTTCATTAAGGCAGCACAGATGATAGCAAAAACGTTTCCGATAATAGCAGCAGGGACCAGCTGAGACACATACACATCAGCGGATGAACCGAGTATTTGTGAATAAGCGATTGAGAGCGGTAAAATTCCTTCGCCTATTCCCCCGGCAATAATCGGAACAACAACAAAGAAAAAGGAATCGTAGGCACTGTAGCCAAAAATAAATCCGACAAGGATGCCGGCCGCAACTGCTGCGATCGTTCCTGCAACAAGCGGAACGAACATCCTGATAAACCCTTGTATTAAAACAGTTCTGTTCATTCCGAGGATACTTCCCACAACCAGACAAGCGATATAGAAATAAAGGAAGTTAGACGTTTTCATCAGATTGGTTACAGCGTCTAAAGATGTTGAATTCAGCACATTGTAAAAGACTAAAAATGAAGGAACAAACAAAGATAAAATGGCAGGGCCGCCAATATCCTTCAATATCGGTATGCGTTGGCCTATGTCTCCAAGAAACACACCAAGAATCATGATGATGGCAAACCCGCCAAGCATATTTGCCGGCAGCTCATTGTAATAGGCTGCAAGAATAATAATAACAGCTAATACTGTGTATAATGGCAGAGGAATCACACCGATTTCCCAAGACCAGATTTTTTGAAACAGGTTTTTCCCCTGTGGGTCTTTTTGCTCAGGTGAAATTGTCCCCGTTTTTGGAATTGCTCCCATGTCATACACCCCCATGTATTGTTTGTTACAGTCTACAAGAAAGCGTTAACACTTCATATTTTTTTAAGTTAAAAAACTGATAAACAATTAAATTAAGAGGGTCTTTTGGATTAGAAAAAAATCCCTGAGAAGCGTCTTCCCAGGGGAGAATGTTTTATCTTTTTCCTTTAATATAAGGCACGCCATTGGCTTTTGGCGCATCAGCCCGCCCGATAAAGCCGGTTAAAGCGAGAATCGTTAAGACATAAGGGGCCATCAGCATATACACATTTGGTATGTCTTTAAAAAGAGGGAGAAGCGATCCAATGATGCTTAAGCTTTGGGCGAATCCGAAAAACAGGGCGGCCCCCAGTGCTCCAATTGGATGCCATTTTCCGAATACAAGCGCTGCCAGTGCGATAAAGCCTTGTCCGGAGATGGTAGAGTGCGTGAAATCAAGCGCAATCGTGGAGGCATATACGCCGCCGCCGAGACCGCCGAACAATCCGCTGATCATCACGCCGATGTAGCGCATTTTATATACGTTGATTCCCATCGTATCGGCCGCCATCGGATGCTCTCCGACAGAACGGATACGAAGGCCGAACGGTGTTTTGAACAAGATAAACCAAGAAATAAAGGCCAATGCAATTGCAAGAATAGATGTATAATAGACATCCGAAAAGAAGATTTTTCCCAATACAGGAATGTCGCCCAAGCCGGGAATTTTCGTTTTATAAAAAGGCTCAGGGATTTTGTCTGTCTGCGCTTTGCCGTAGATCAGTTTTACAATAAATAAAGTTGCCCCGAGCGCCAGCATGTTAATGGCGACGCCGCTGACTGTCTGATCGGCGCGAAACGAAATGGCCGAAGCCGCGTGAATCAGTGAGAACAGCGCGCCTGCTGCCATGGCGGCAAGGAGTGAAAGCCAAGGCGCGGCGGCACCCAATTCCGGACCTAAAAATAAATTAAATAACACGCTGGTGAACGCTCCGATAATCATGAGGCCTTCAAGACCGATATTCACAACTCCTGATCTCTCGGAAAACACGCCGCCGAGAGCAGTTAAAATAAGCGGGGCGGCATAGACGAGTGTGGCTGGGACAATGATGGATAAAATCTGCACAAAGTCCACTTAGTTCGCCCCCTTTTTCTTCAATTTGTCCATGACAAAACGAATTGCGTAGCTTGAAGCCACAAACAGAATGATAATGGCAATCACAATATCGACAACCTCTGATGGAACGCCTGATTCAATCGGCATATTTAAAGCACCGATTTTCAGTCCGCCGAGCAGGCATGCAGCCAGCACAACACCGACAGCTGTGTTCCCCCCGAGAAGAGCGACAGCGATACCGTCAAAGCCTACGCCGGTAAATGCGCCTTTCACGGCTGCGTATTCGAAAGTCCCAAGCCCCTCCATGGCTCCTGCAAGACCTGCAAAAGCACCTGAGATGAGCATGGAGGTCATGATATTCTTCCGCACGCTCATACCGGCATACTGGGAAGCGTGCTGGTTGAATCCGACCGCTCGAAGCTCAAATCCCTTTGTTGTTTTGTTGATGATAAACCACATGACAACTGCTGCGAGAAGAGCAACGATGATCCCCCAATGCAGCCGTGAATAATCGGTTATCTGTTCAAGAAACGGCGAGCGAAGGGAGGCGGATTCGTGAATTTTCTCCGTCTTATCCTGACGATCTGTCAAGACGTTTGAAATGATGTAATTGGTCATATGCAGCGCGATATAATTCATCATAATGGTAACAATGACTTCATGAACGTAGAAGCGCGCTTTCAAAACACCGGGAATAAAACCCCATAATCCTCCTGCAGCAGCCGCTGTAATCAGTGCGAGCGGCATGTGAATATATGCCGGTCCGTCAAACGCTGTCCCGACCCAAACAGCTGCTGTCCAGCCGACGAGCAGCTGGCCCTCGACGCCGATATTAAAGAGTCCAGTTCGGAATGCAAAGGCGACAGCCAACCCCGATAAAATATAAGGTGTAATTTGCCGGATGGTTTCTCCGACATAATAGATTTCTCCGAATATCCCATTCCACAAAGCCGAATATCCGCTGATCACACTATATCCGCTCGCAAGCATAATCAGCGCGCCGGCCGCAAGACCGAGGATGATTGCAATGAGGGGCACGAGTAAATGAGAGAGACGTTTAACCATTTGCTTTCCCCGCTTCCTTTTGCATGCTTCCTGCCATCAAGAGACCGAGTTCCTGCTCAGTGGTGTCCTGCGGATCGACCGTGGCGATAATATGTCCTTCAAAAATAACGGCGATTCTGTCACTGAGATTCATAATTTCTTCAAGCTCAAACGAGAGGAGAAGAACGGCTTTTCCAGCATCGCGCTGCTCAATGAGCTTTTTATGGACAAATTCAATCGCTCCGACATCAAGGCCGCGAGTCGGCTGGGCGGCGATTAATAAATCAGGATTCCGGTCTACTTCCCGCCCGATAATCGCTTTTTGCTGGTTTCCGCCTGACAATGCCCGGGCGTGTGTATATTCATCCGGCGTTCTGACATCGTACTCGCTGATCAGGCTGCGTGCTTTTTTGTACATTTCGCCTTTATGTAATACGCCAAATGCTGCATACGGCTTTTTGTAATAGCTTTGCAGCACGATATTTTCTCCGATCGGAAAATCAAGGACGAGACCATGTTTATGGCGGTCCTGAGGAATATGCCCGATTCCGGATTCGGTCACTTTTCTTGGCGTCAGGTTTTGGATTTGTTTTCCGTTTAAGGTGATTGTTCCTGAATCTGTGTTGCGAAGGCCTGTTATTGCTTCAATCAGCTCCGACTGCCCGTTTCCGTCAACGCCGGCTATGCCGACAATTTCTCCTGCTTTGACAGAAAGCGATAAATCCCTGACTGTCTCTACTCCGCGGGTATCCTTTACAGTCATTCCGTCAATCTCAAGCACTTCCGCTCCCGGCTGAGCAGCCTTCTTTTCGGTTTTGAATGATACTTCGCGGCCGACCATAAGACTGGCGAGCTCGTCTTTGTTTGTATCACGGACATCAAGTGTTTTGATGCCTTTTCCTTTGCGGATAATGGTAACGCGGTCACAAACTTCCATAATCTCTTTCAGTTTATGGGTGATTAAGATAATTGATTTTCCCTCATTGACCAGATTCTTCATGATTTGCATCAGTTCTTTGATTTCATGAGGGGTCAATACAGCCGTCGGTTCATCAAAAATCAGAATGTCTGCCCCGCGGTAGAGGGTTTTTAATATTTCTGCGCGCTGCTGCATGCCGACAGATATGTCAGCGACTTTTGCTCCGGGATGAATCTGAAGGCCGTATTGGTCGGAAATGTCCTGCACCTCTTGGACAGCACGCTTCCGGTCAATTCTGCCAAACTTTTTTGGCTTTTTGCCGAGAATAATGTTTTCAGCAACTGTAAAGGTGTCAACAAGCATAAAGTGCTGGTGTACCATCCCGATGCCAAGGTCATTCGCTTTGTTCGGACTGTTGATGTGCACCTTCTCGCCGCGCACCCGAATTTCACCCCGCTCCGGCTGATACAGCCCGAAAAGGACATTCATCAACGTTGATTTCCCCGCTCCGTTTTCACCGAGCAACGCATGTATTTCGCCTTTTTTGACCTGAAGATTGATATTGTCATTGGCGACAATACCAGGAAACTCCTTGCGGATATTGAGCATTTCAATGACATATTCCACTGATTTGACCGCTCCTTTAATCAAAATAAAAGAAAAACAAGGGATAAGGGCTCGACCTCCTTATCCCCGCGATTCTTATTCAGCTTTGAAGGTTTTCAGCTCTTTCTCAGTTGCCGGCACTTCCAATCCGTCGATGATTTTTTTCTTCCATTTATCAACCGCTTTGATCACATCATCCGATAGATTTTGTTGAGATGAGGAAATGCCGACCCCGTCCTGATCAAGGCCGTAGGTGAGTGTTTCGCCGCCCGGGAACTTTCCTTCGCGTGCTTTTTTCGTTAAATCTTCAACCGCTGTATCTACTTTTTTGACCATGGAAGTGAGGGTGACGTTATCATCTGTTCCTTCTACCTGGCCTTCTGCGTATTGGTCTTTATCGACACCGATGACCCAGACATCGCGTTTCGGATTTTCTTTTTTTAGGTTTTTCGCTTCAGTAAAGACACCTGTCCCAGTAGCGCCTGCAGAGTGATAAATAACATCTACGCCGGATTTATACATGCTTTCGGCGGTGGCTTTACCGACATCGGCTTTATCGAAACCGCCTGCGTATTTCACTTCGACAACGGCTTTAGGGTTTACAGCCTGCACGCCGGCACGGAAGCCGACCTCGAATTTTTTGATTAACTCTGATTCCATGCCGCCTACAAATCCGATTTTTCCTGATTTGCTTGATAAGGCTGCGGCCACTCCAACGAGAAATGAGCCTTCCTGTTCTTTAAACGTAATACTTGCGACGTTGTCTTTATCAACCACAGCATCTATGATCGCAAAGTTTGTATTTTTGCGCTGATCAGCAATTTCGCTGATTGAGTCCTCCATTAAGTAGCCGACCCCGTAAATCAAGTCGAAATTCTCGCGTGCTAATTTATTTAAGTTCGTTGTATAGTCTGCATCTGATTTTGATTGAAGGTAGTCGTAACCGTTTTTGCCTTTTTCCAGCCCGTTCTCTTTGCCGAAGGCTTGAATGCCTTCCCAGGCTGATTGGTTGAAGGATTTGTCATCTACTCCGCCTACGTCAGTAACCATCGCCACACTGAATTTATTTTTATCTTCGCTGGAGCCGCTGCTTTTTTCGCTGTTTCCGCATGCTCCTAATATGGTGCCTGCTGCGATCACAAGTGACATCGCCAATCCGATTTTTCGTTTATTCAAAGATATAACCCCCCAGAAAAATTTGGTTCAAAGCTGATCCGGCCAGTCATGTGATGGGATGTCTGTACAATTTCTTAGAATCGATAAAATTTTCTGATAATAACAAATGGAATGCGCTGAGACAGTTCTGATCTTCCCTGAATAAGCGTGGTGTGAGTGTTTCCTTCGAAAGGAGGGGAAGAGAAGGATGCGGAAGGCGTTCCAGGCGGAAAACCGTGACATCTTTTTCTGAAGTGAGACTTATGACTTAGTTTTGGGATCAACTAACCAATCATAATTTATCATTTTACTCACAAGAAATAAATAGAATTTCGCATAATTTTTTTAAAAATATCTATTTTTAGAATTGTTTGCTCAAAAATGTAAAAAGGCCCTATATTATTCTTGTATAACTAATCACCAATAGAATCAAGCAGCTTGGCAAGAGATATGACAAAAAAACGCACTGCTCGGAGTGAACAGTGCGTTTTTTTATAGATATTGCTTAATTCCATTAAGGTTTCCTGTGTTGACGTTGTACTGAAACACAGGTCTTCCGATTGTACCATACGCCATTTCTACATTTAGAACCTGTATATCTTCAAGAAACTTCAAGTATTTTCGTATGGATACTTGAGAGATTTCTGTGTGCTTTGCCAGGTCTTCTGTTGTAAAAGATTCATTTTCAAATGACTGGATACTGGACCAAATCAGCTTCAGCGTGCTTTTTGTCAGGCCTTTAGGAAGCTGTACTTTTTCTGTTGCTTCTTTCTTTTGGAAAAGCTCGGCGTCCAGTTCTTTCTGGCTCATGTTGCGATGGGTTGAATATACCTTTTGTTTTCGTCTGTAATCAGACAGGGCAGTTTGGAAACGTTCAAATTCAAACGGTTTGATTAAATAATCGACAGCACCGTAACGAAGTGTTTTCTTGATAACGTCAAGCTCGCTGGCCGCCGAGATGACAATCACGTCAACCGCTTCATTTTGGGCCCGCAGTTCGGTTAGCAGTTCCAGCCCGTTTTTACCCGGCATATAAATATCGAGCAAAATAAGGTCGATGTGATGCTCTCCTAAAATATGCAGAGCGCTTTGAAAGGAAGAGGCGATGCCTTTCAGCTGAAAGCCTTCTATTTGGCTTAAGTATCGTTTATTTAATTCACCCACCATGGGGTCATCTTCAACTATTAGTACATTAATCATGATTTTCCTCCTTCGGTTCGTACGGGACGCGAAGACTGAATGTCGTTCCTTCATTCTCTTCGCTTGTGAGGATCATTTGGCCCTTTAAATTTTCGATGCTTTGCTGTGTAAAATAAAGGCCGAATCCCCGGTTTTTGCCCTTTGTTGAATAGCCTTGCTCAAATACTTTGGCTTGGTCTTCTTCAGACATGCCTGCTCCAGTATCGGTAATTTCAATGTCCAGTATGCTGTTATGAAAGCGCATGGACATGGTGATTTGTTTTTTCGGCATATCGGCAACGGCGTCTAGGGCATTGTTGATGAGATTTCCGATGATTGTAATGAGTTCATGGATGACAGAAGGGTCTGCCGCGTTCGGGATGACACCTTTGCATTCTATATCAAGATTTGCGCCCTGCTCCCGTATGAAGCTCTGTTTTCCGAGCAGAAAACCGGCCAGTACGGAGCTTTTGACATCGTTTATAATTTCGCTTGTTTCTGATTTTTGCTGAATGGCAATATCTTTAATATAATCTCCAAGATCGTCATACTCTTTCAGCTGGACGAGGCCTAATATCACATGCAGTTTGTTCATGAATTCATGAGACTGCGCCCTCAATGCGTTTGCATACATTTTAACACCGGAAAGCTGTTCAGCTAAATGTTTTACCTCGGTTTTGTCCCGGAATGTCGCAATCGCTCCGACGGTTTGTCCTTTCAGCTGAATGGGAACTTCATTAAACACAAGCTCTAATCCGTTAATGCGGACGTCTCTGTCTTGAAGCGGTTTTTTTGTCTCAATGACCTTTTTCAAGCGGCTTTTCGGCAAGATGTCATTTACATCCTGATCAACGGGATTTGTGTTGATGCCCATTTTCACGAATAGACGCTTTGCTTCCGCGTTGGCAAGTTTGATTTTACCGTGTTCATCGACAGCAAGTATTCCTTCCTTCGTCGATTCCAGCATCGCGCTCCGTTCTTCAAGAAGAGTGGCAATTTCATAAGGTTCAAGTCCGTACATGATATTCTTCACCGTACGTGCGACGATAACAGCCCCGATTACACCGACGAAAATGCTGACGCAGATAATAAAGTAGAGCGGCCGTAAGCTGTGGCTGATCACTTCATCAATTTCATTTACGGTGATGCCGACCGCGACTGCACCGACCTGTTTTCCATTCTCCGCGTAGACAGGGACGAATGCTCTTTGCGATTTCCCGAGCGTGCCAGAGGCAGTGCTGATGTGGACATGACCATTTAATACTTCCGATTCATCACCGCCCCTGAATTTTTTTCCGATTTTGTTCGGGTCGGGATGGGTTTTACGAATGCCGTCCATATCCATGACGACAACAAATTCCGTGCCCGTGATTTTCTGAACCCTCTTTGTGTAGCTTTGCAGTTCCTTCTGGTTTTTTCCGCTTTCTAAAGCAGAAGCTGTGATCGGCGCCTCGGCTACCATTTCAGCAGTCTGCAGCGCAGTGGCTTTTTCCTGATCTCTAATCCGTGTGGTGGTTTGGGCACCTACTGTAAAAAATGTAATGAGCAACGCGATTAACACAACGATACAAACAAATATGGTGAGTCTGGTTTGCAGTTTCAATGTTTTTTTCATATAAAACTTCCTTACGTTTTATGATTCCTGCGTACTACTTTACTCTCAAAATGCTGCTTTGTGAAGATTTGGGAT
>NZ_JAVAXX010000121.1:0-18054 GCF_042709275.1 Bacillus sp. LR_5
AGAAGCACGATCAACGCAAGAGAAATATTAATAATGATCAAAATACTTAACAGCCATGGAGGAAATGGAATCACCAGCATCGCCACAATGAGGACAACACTTATTAAAACGGATAAATCTCTTGTTGACATGCTGTTTTTTCTCTCCTTTTAACTCGAAAAATTCAATATACTTTTTGTTTTGTTTTATATACGTAAGCCAGAATTTCTGCCAAGACTTTAAAAAATTCTTCCGGCACCGCCTGGTCAATTTCTACCTGATCATATAACGCACGGGCAAGCGGTCTGTTTTCTACCATCATGACATCATGCTCTTTAGCAATTTTCCTGATTTTTAACGCTAGGTGGTCGACACCTTTTGCAACAATATAAGGAGCATCCATTTTTTCATCATCATATTTCAGGGCAATCGCATAGTGGGTCGGGTTTGTGATAATGACATCTGCTTTGGGAACTTCTTGCATCATCCGCCTCATCGCCATTTCCCGCTGTCTTTGTTTAATTTTTGACTTGATAATCGGGTCTCCTTCAGATTTTTTGTACTCATCTTTTATATCCTGCTTTGACATTTTGATATTTTTCTCATAGTCAAATCTCTGATATAAATAGTCGAGACCAGCAAGTATCAACAAAGCCCCTGCACCGCTCAGCCCCATCCACAAGGTGAGTTTTGAAACAAAAGAAAGTGCCTCTTCGGGTGTCAGGAGCGGGAGCCGGAGAATTTCCCCATAATGCAGCCAAAGCACAGCGAAAGCCGCAAAACCAACAACAGTAATTTTCAATATGGATTTAATTAGCTCTACAATCGCCCTCATACTGTATATTCGTTTAAAGCCTTTGATCGGGTCCAGCTTTTCAAGCTTAGGCTGTATCACTTCAGCAGAAAACAAGAACCCAACCTGCATATAGTTGCTGACGACCCCTGCAACAAGAGCGACAAGCAAAATCGGTGCAAGTATCATGCCCATATCCTTTAATAAGCTGATAAACAGTGTATGAACATTTGATTCTGAGAGCTTCATTGTGAGCGACTCGGTATAAAATGTTTCTATAAATGACAGCAGTCTGTCTCTCATATACGGACCAATCGCAATAAACGAAAGGAATACTACTAGTAAAGAAATGGCGGTATTGACATCCGAACTTTTGGCTACCTGCCCTTTTTTTCGCGTATCCTTCCGTTTTTTCGGAGTAGCTTTCTCTGTCTTCTCTCCCGCAAAAAACTGCAGGTCAATTCTAAGCTTCATTAAGAAACACCGACCAATGCTAAAAGATTCCGCATCGTTTCAATCGTTAAACTGAAGACATTCCGCACAACGACAAACATAACGGACATACACACAATGAGCATGATGAAACTGACAGCGATCTTTAAAGGCAGACCGACCACAAATACATTTAATTGTGGAACAGTTCGAGCCACGATACCTAATGCTAAATCAACAAGAAACAAACTGGCCACAACCGGCACTGACATTTGAAAAGCGATAATAAACATCGCATTAAAGCTTTTCGCGATCAAATAAGCAAACTTTTCATCGCCGAAATTTGGAAATGCCTGATCAACTGAAATATACTGAAAGCTGTAGTAAATACCGTCCAGCAGCAAATGGTGGGCATTGACACTCAGCATAAACAAAAGTGCCATTGTATAGATAAACTGGCCGATTAACGGACTTTGTGCACCTGTTTGGGGATCAATAACGTTCGCAATTGAAAATCCCATTTGAAAATCAATAAACGAGCCGGCAATCTGTACTGCAGCAATCATCATATAAGCAATTAAGCCTAGACAAAGGCCAACCAAAGCTTCTTTAAATGTCAAGAGCATATATTGCCCATCTATCTCCAAAGAGGGAGGTTTATCAATGGTACTGAAACAAATGACCGCGAGAAAAAAAGCAAATCCAATACGATGAACAGCTGGCACATTCCGGTGTCCGAAAAGCGGAATCGTTACAAAAAAAGCAGAGATTCTAATAAAAACCAATAAAAAAGCAGGAAATAAATCAATAATCGAATTCATCTCTACATTACCCTGCAAAACGATTTAAGTTAGAAAACAGCTCTGTTGTAAATGAAAGAATGGTCGATAGCATCCATGGACCAAAAAAAATCAAGGCTAGGAGAACAGCCACGATTTTTGGAATAAACGCCAAAGTCTGTTCCTGGATTTGAGTTGTCGCCTGAAAGATACTTACGATTAAACCGACCAGTAAAGCAATAGCCAGTAATGGCGCGCTGATCATCAGCGTTACGTATACGGCTTTTTCCGCCATAGAAATTACAAATTCTGAACTCACGTTTAGCACCTACCCTAAAAGCTCTGAAGCAAAGATTTCACAATTAAATACCAGCCGTCTACTAAAACAAAAAGTAATATTTTAAAGGGCAGAGAAATCATAACTGGAGGGAGCATCATCATTCCCATTGACATTAGGACGCTCGCTACTACCATATCTATAATTAAAAATGGAATAAAAATCATAAAACCTATTTGAAACGCTGTTTTAAGCTCCGATATGGCAAAAGCGGGAACCATTGTTGTAAGCGGAATATCCTTTAATGATTCGGGTTTATCCATTTTCGCGTAATTCATAAACAGCGCCAGGTCCTTCTGCCTTGTGTGTTTACTCATAAATTCTTTAATCGGTTCTTCAGCTTTCGAATACGCTTCGTCCAAGCTGATTTTGTTGTCCATCAATGGGGTCAGCGCTTCTTTATTAATCTCTGAAAAAGTAGGAGCCATAATAAAAAACGTTAAAAACAGCGCAAGTCCGATAAGAACCTGGTTTGGCGGCATAGATTGCGTCGCCAGTGAAGTCCTGACAAATGACAGAACAATGACGATGCGAGTAAAACAAGTCATAAGAATCAATATTCCAGGCGCCACTGAAAATACAGTTAACAATAATAGTAATTTAACAGTTGAACTTACGTTTTCCGGATCACTTGAACTGAAAATATTTATAAACTCATTCATGATGACGTGGGCCTTTCTTCTTTCCTTCAGAACGGTTTTGTTTTAACTCTTCCAGCTGCTCTTTTAATGCTTTTGAAAATGAAGGCAGTTTTTGCTGCGACTGATGTTCAGGACCCTTCAGCGGCTTCACAAACTTTTGCCACTCTATTTTGCTTGACATTGCCTCTTCATGCTGGCTGAGAATGACTTCAATCTCTTTTTCATCCTCAATTTCTTTCAGCAGCTGGATCGTCTCTCCTACACCGACGACGAGCACACTTTTTCCGACTTTGATCAATTGGATGGATCTGTTTTGGCCGACCGATGTGCCGCCAATATTTTCAACATATTGAAAAGGCTTTAGGAGCCGATTTCTTTTGTTCATGAGCTTAACCAGCCCGTAAATCAGCACGATAACAAACAATAAAGCGAAAATCATCTTCACAAAATCAAAAGCTGAGACAGAAGGAGCAGCCGCTCCCTCCGTCTCATCAGCAGTTTGTGTTGTTTTTTCTTCCTTTTGCTCTGACTTATCTGCAGTTTTTTCATCTTTCTTTTGAAACCATTCGTTTACAGTTGAATTATCAGAGTCTGCCGCGGCAGCAGCAATCGGATGTACACTGAATAAAACGAAAAAACAAATAAAAGCAATGAAATATTGACTCTTTTTCAACAGTCGTACACCCTTTAACTTAATGTTTTGTTGATTGCTTCAAGCACACGGTCTGCCTGGAAAGGTTTTACGATAAAATCCTTAGCGCCTGCCTGAATAGCATCGATAACCATTGATTGCTGTCCCATAGCAGAACACATAATGATTCTTGCCTGTGCATCAATTTGTTTAATTTCTTTTAATGCTGAAATACCGTCCATTTCTGGCATCGTGATATCCATAGTAACGAGGTCAGGAGAATGCTCTTTATATTTTTCTACTGCCTGTGCTCCGTTTTCAGCTTCCGCTACTACTTCAAAACCGTTTTTCACCAAAATATCTTTAATCATCATTCGCATAAATGCTGCGTCATCTACAATTAAAATTCTGTGTGCCATAATCTATCTCTCTCCTTGTGTTTCGTTATTTTAAATTATTAATGCGCTCTGCCTGGCTTAAAATGTCAGTGACTCTTACTCCGAAGTTTTCTTCAATGACAACGACCTCGCCTTTGGCAACGATACGCTGATTAACTAAAATATCTACCGGCTCACCGGCTAATTTATCAAGCTCAATAATACTTCCGGCAGAAAGCTCCAAAATTTCTTTTACGCTTCTCTTCGTTCTGCCAAGCTCAACAGTGATCGAAAGCGGGATATCCAAAAGCATATCCAGATTGTTAATAGGGGCTTGCGAAGCCTCGTTTGGATCAAACGCGGAAAATTCAACCGGCGAAACCTGAACCGGCGCTGCTTTTTTCGGTGTTCCCTGCCTTTTTGGCGGCTGCTGCTGTTGCTGTGGTTCAATACGCGGCTCTGGCGTCACAGGCTCTTTCGGCTGCTCATATGTAACATCAGGCTGCGACGTTGTTTCTTCCTCTGCATTTCCTGTATTCATAAGGCTTGAAATTAAATCTTTCGCAAATGTCAGCGGGTAAAGCTGCATAATGCTGGAGTCTATTAATTCCCCCACCTTTAAGTTAAAAGAAACTTTCACCAGCATTTCATCATCAGGAATACGGTCAGTTCCCTTTTCTTCAGTAACATCGAGCAATTCAACCCGAGGCGGTGAAATATCAATTTTTTTACTGAATACAGTAGACATTGATGTAGCTGCCGACCCCATCATTTGGTTCATCGCTTCTTGAACCGCACTTAAATGGATTTCACCCAGTGAAGGGTCGGCGCCTTTTCCGTCTCCCCCGATCATTAAGTCAGCAATGATGGCCGCGTCATTTTGTTCCACGACCAGCAGGTTGCTGCCGCTGAAGCCCTCCGTATAATTCACTTCAATCGCTACATACGGTTCAGGAAACGCATCGCTGATTTTACTTTTAGGAATGACAGTTACACTTGGAGTCGTAATATCGACCTTTTGATTTAAAAGCGTTGATAGTGCTGTCGCAGAACTGCCGAATGAAATATTTCCGATTTCACCGATCGCATCACGCTCCATTTCCGATAAGTCATGTACTTCCGGAACCTCTGGCTCATCCGGCGTGCTACCTGTGCCGTTAAGAAGCGCGTCAATCTCATCTTGAGATAATCTATTATTCTCCATCTTGTTCACCTCTTATGTCGTGATCTAAAATTTGCACTGCCTGTTTTCGATTCACCCGGCCGGCTTGTCCTAAAAATTTCGGCTTATCTCCGACCAATACAGTAAGAGGATCCGTGACTGATTTGTCCAAAGTTATGCAGTCTCCGACTTCTAAACTTAAAAACTCTTCTATTGTCAGTTCAGATGTGCCGAGCTCGGCCACGACAGGTATTTGTGCTGTCATGATACGTTTTTCAAGCGACTTTGTTTCCTCAGGCTTTGGCTCATTTCTATCTGATTGCATCCAATAGTGGACTGAAAGCTTCGGTATGAGCGGCTCGAGGACGATATGCGGGATACAAAGATTTATAACACCGCTGATTTCACCGATTTGGGTATTGAGTGAGATTACCACGACTGTTTCATTAGGTGATACCATCTGAACGAATTGCGGATTCACTTCAAACTCAGTCATTTCCGGTTCAATATCAGCAATTGACTGCCAAGCTTCTTTATAATTTCCCAGTGCATTTTCAAATAAATTAGAAATAATTTTTGTTTCAATTTCTGTCAAGCTGTCAACCTTATTATGACTGATTCCAATTCCGCCCATTACCCGATCCATCATCGTATATGCAATTGTCGGATTAACCTCCATCATAATTCTGCCTTCCATCGGATGGACATCAAACAGATTCAGTATCGTCATGTTCGGGATGGATCTGATAAATTCCTCATACGGGACCTGGTCAACAGAGCTGACAGATATGTGAATATAGGTCCTTAGCTGAGCAGAAAAGTGAGTAGTAAGAAGCCTTGCAAAATTGTCATGAATTCTCGTTAAACTGCGGATCTGATCCTTTGAAAACCGCAGTGCACGTTTGAAATCATAAACTTTCACTTTCTTCTCTTTTTCTTCTTTTTTCAGCTCTTCAGCGTCCATTTCACCGGTTGATATTGCAGAAAGTAGTGCATCTATTTCATTTTGGGAGAGAACTTCTCCTGACATTTTCCTCACCTCCGTATTCTGTCAAATGATTGTTTATTGCAGATTAAAGGAGGTAATATACACTTTTTCTACTTTTCCTTCTTGGAGGTAGCTATTTAATTTATCTTTTAGTTCCTTCTTAAAGGCTTCTTTTCCCTTGTCTCCCTCAATCTCATTAGCATTCGTATCAGCCAGCAGTGATATCACAGCGTCCTTCACTTGAAAATCACGTTTTTCAAGTTCTTCTTTTGATTTATCAGAGTCAGTTTCAAGTTTAATAGCAAGTCGGATAATGTTATCAGACTTTAAATTTGTTGTGATCTCTTCTACATCAACAGAAGATGCAACGATTTCATCAATACTTTTTTTCGCTTCACTTTTTTCTTCGGACTTTCCGCCTAAAACAAAATAAGCCGCCGCCCCGAGAGCACCAATTACGATAAGAATAATTAGTAAAATGACCATTAATTTTTTCTTCATTCCGGTTCCTCTATTCCTTGATCCATTGAAAATATTTGTATTTTTCGGTAGAAAGATGCGATCTTTTCCAGAACAGCTTCTTCATCTTCTTTTACTACAAACTTCTTACCATTTGACAGAGTGATTGTAGTATCCGGAAAGCATTCAATCTGTTCAATAAATAGCGCATTCAGTGTAAAGGGCTGCCCATTCAAACGGGTTACTTTAATCATAAAACAGCGGAGAAGCGATTACTCGCCTCCCCTCCCTCCTTAACGTTTAAGGTTAACCAGTTCTTGAAGGATTTCATCTGATGTTGTAATAATTTTTGAGTTTGATTGGAATCCGCGCTGGGCAACGATCATTTCAGTAAACTCGTCAGTTAAATCAACGTTAGACATTTCGAGAAATCCTGATTTAAGTGAACCTGTACCTCCATCACCAGGCTGGTTGGCTGCACTGGCAGTCCCAGAGTTTAAAGACTCACGGTATAAGTTGCTTCCGATTTTATCCAAACCGTCACTGTTTGCAAAAGTGACAATCCCGATTTGTCCTCCGTCTTGCGTTTGACCGCCTGCATCAACAATTGACACCTTTCCATCAGAACCAATACTAAAACTTTGTGCATCTGTAGGTATTTGAATTGTTCCACCATTCATATTTAATACATGGTAGCCATCACCTGTAACCAGTGTTCCGGTATTATCTAAATAGAAGTTTCCTGCTCTTGTATAAGCTGTTCCGTCGCCTGTATCAATTCTAAAGTACCCATCGCCGTCAATCGCTAAATCAAGTGTTCTTCCTGTACTTTGTGTTGCGCTTGTTGAATGAATTGTATCAATTGTGCCAGAAGATGAACCTAAACCGATCTGCTTAGAGTTCGTACCGCCGATAGTTGCACCAGCCGCAGAACCGCCGGCAATCGTTTGGCTTACCATATCTTTAAAGGTAACACGGCTCTTTTTGAATCCTACTGTATTCACGTTGGCAATGTTGTTGCCGATAACGTCAAGCTTTGTTTGAAAGTTTTTCATACCGCTAATTCCAGAATAAAGTGAACGTAACATAATAAATTCCCCCAGATTTTTTTATTTAGAAGACTGTGCTACAGACATTACATTCCACGGATTAATCTCGGTCCCATCATCCAGAATGAGATAATAGTTTCCTTTAGAATGCTTAACAGAGCTAACTGTGCCAGTTTTATCTGTAGTACTTTGACCATCAGTCCAAGATACTTCTTTTCCCAGCCAATCAACATACGAAGTAAACGGATCTTGATTTTCAACGAATTGAGTCATGGTCTTATTCATGTTCATCATTTGCTCCAGGCTTGAAAAAGTCGCCATCTGACTGATAAATTCTTTGTCATCAACCGGGTTGAGCGGATCTTGGTTTTGGACTTGGGTCATTAATATTTTTAAGAACTCATCTTTCCCCAAGCTGCTATTGCTAGTCGTCACAGTGCTTGTTTTTTCAGGCAGTTTATATTCTGAACTTATAGAAGTCATTCTTCTTCCTCCATTTCAACCGTCGACACTTCATCGAGGAGATCGCTGAAATCATTTGATTGCTTTTTCTGTTTTTGCTGTCTCTGCCCCTCTTGCTGCTGTTTCTGTTCATCAGCAAGCTGGCCGTATATCGGCTGATCCCCGCTTTGGACAGGGAGAGTAAAACGGTCAATTTGGACGGCCATATTCGGCAATGATTGCTTCAGCTGAGGAAGATGCTGTTCAAGCAGTTCTTTTGCTGATTGGCTCGATGCAATGATTTTACTCTGGAACATCCCATTTTCATTTGTCAGCTTGATTGTGACAAATCCTAAATGTTCAGGGTTCAGCCGAATGGTGAAACTTCCCGTCGATCTGCCGAATGGCGTATATTTCATTTGCTTCCACGCATTGATCACTTGATCAGCCACCGTTTTTGTTTCGGCAGCCGGTAAATCAGATGAGAGCTGGTGCAGATCAAGTGTTTGAACTCCTCCAGTGCCCCGGTATCCTGAAAACAGCATTTGGAGTCCTGATTTACTATCTACAGGCTGAATACTTCCAGAAACATCGGATGCACTTTTGCTGGATGAATGTTGCGAGAGCGGTGCGAGGACACGCTTTCCAAAGTCTTGCGATGATTCGGATGATTTCGATAACAAGAAAGCTTTCAGCTGACTTTCAGCTAAATTCCATTCTTTAGTCCCTTTTTGAGGAAGCATAGACATTTGTTCCATTAGGCTTTGAAAACTTTTCAGCTCTGACGCTGTCATCGAATAAAGTTTTGAACTTGACTCATCTTTAGTGAATATTTGCTGTTTAAGATCCTGAATCAGCTGTTGAGATACGCCCTTTTTTTCTAATGCAGAAAGAAATTGATCTCCATTCTGATAAATGACATGAGCTTCATTGCCATTCCCACGGTCAGACAGCTTATTCCCTTCTAGCAGCTGACTAATGAACATCTGGATAAGGACAAGTTCTTTATCATCCTCAGATACTTCATTCTCCTGATTGGGTTGCTCTGTATCAAACTTCAGTTCTCCATTAATGTCTGCAGCAGAATCATTGGCAGCAAGAGCCGTTTTACCTTCTGAAATGATTTTCTCCGCTTCAGCGAGTAATTGATCCATCCCGCCGGACATTTTTGATTCAACTGCTTGCAACAGATGCTGCAGCATTTGCAGAGCGGTTTCATCCAACTGCTTCCCTGTTAATTTGCTTAATGTTTGCAGAAGTTCCGCTTTTTGTTTGTCTTGATCTTCAGGACTTGCATTTAGCCAATCACTGATTTTTTTAAGCGCATCTGCTAAAAGCTGATCACTGAAATCAGGAGCTCCCTTTCCTCGTTCTGAGAGTTCCTTCAATCCGGTCTCAGACATAAGCCAGTTTTGAAAAACTCCCTGGTTGCTTTTCATGGTTTTAGCCGCAGTACCCGCTGTGGTTTGCAGCAAAGGTCCTGCCAATTCAAGCAGCTTCACCTTTAATTCCCCCTATTCTTGGCTGGCAGCAATTTTTTCTGTATAAGTTGCTGCTTGCTCAGGAGTCATCTTCGCCAATATGTCAGCAAGCTGCTTTTTGCTTAGGCCATTCAATATTTTCAGCGCTTCTTGCTCCTTTAATTGGGCAATAATTTTAGCGGCCTTTCCGCTGTCCATGCTTTTATATACATTGATCACTTTGTCATTTTCAGAAGAAGAATTCGAGCCTGATGCATTTTCAGTATTATCCTTTGATGACTTTTTTTGATCCTCCGCCGTCTTTTCAAGTGAACGGATCTTTTGATTGAGTCTGTCGATTTCAGATTTACTCGTTTCTAAATCTTTATTCAATATACTGATTTCACTTTTTTGATCCTTAATGGTCTTTTCCAGAGCTGCCGTATTACTGCTACCCTTACTTGATGCTGTGTCTTTTTTATTTTCGGTTTCAGGAACCAATTCTTTTAGAACCGGCGTTTTTGCCGCCGCTTCCTGTATCGGCTTTAAAACATTGACACCAGCAGCCCAAAGAACAATTCCCCCTGCGATTAGAAGAAACATCAGCGGAAGGATAATGATAAGCAAAACCGAACGGAACTTACCTGATTCTTTCTTTTTGCCGGACATTACATTCGCTCCTAATGGCCTTGAATCATAAACTGCTTAATCGAAATATCATCCATTTCTTTCATCTCTGCAGCTTTGTCTTCAATAGCAAACATTTTAAACTGTTTTTCACGCATTTTTTCAAACTTTTTCACTTCAATATTTTTCTCTGTCAAAATTTCTTGTTTTTGATTCATTTGATTTCTTTTCATAATAACTAGCTTTTGGTAGTGATAAATCGTATTTTCAAGATTTGAGACAAATTGCTGGTAATGCCTCATTTCTTGTACACTCATACCGCTTTTCAATTTCTTTTCCTTATCTTGTTCAAGCAATTCCTTTTTGCTCATATTCTCATATAACTTTTCAGCAACGTTTTCAAATTCAGAAACGGATTGCTGATATTCGGATAAGGATTGATCTTTCTCATTTTCTTTTAGTTCCAGCAGCTTCTGGAATCTAAATTGATAAGCCACGTTTATTCCTCATTTCCTGTCAAACTAGTTAATGCAGCAATACTTTCTTCTAATAATGCTGATTCGTCTGTTCCCTGTTTTAAAAATTGAATAAGTTGCGGATAAAATTGTATCGCTTCATCAATTTCTCTTGAGGATCCTCTTTTGTAAGCTCCGATATTAATGAGATCTTCCGAATTTTGATATGTCGATAAAAGTTCACGGAATTTATTTGCTGCATCTAGGTGTTGCCTTGTCGATATGTTTGACATCACCCTGCTGATGCTTTTTAGTATATTAACTGCAGGAAACTGGCCTTTATTGGCAAGCGCCCTGTCCAATACAATATGTCCGTCTAAAATTCCGCGAACAGTGTCAGCAATCGGCTCATTCATGTCATCCCCGTCTACCAATACTGTATAAAACGCGGTAATGGTTCCGTGCTCATTTGCACCCGTTCGTTCTAATAAACGAGGTAAAATAGCGAACACAGAAGGTGTATAGCCTTTTGTCGTCGGAGGCTCTCCGGCGGCCAGTCCAATCTCACGCTGCGCCATTGCCACCCTTGTAACAGAATCCATCATAAACATGACATTTTGGCCTTTATCGCGGAAATACTCAGCAATTGCCGTTGCTGTATATGCCGCTTTCAATCTCATTAATGCTGGCTGATCTGAGGTGGCAACGACTACAATCGATCGTTTCAGACCCTCATCCCCAAGATCTTTTTCAATAAACTCCCTAACCTCTCGCCCGCGTTCCCCAACAAGTGCAATGACGTTTAAGTCAGCCTCTGTCTGCTTGGCGATCATCCCCATTAGTGTGCTTTTTCCGACACCGCTTCCTGCAAAAATGCCAATCCGCTGGCCTTTACCGACTGTCAGCAAGCTGTCAATTGATCTGACTCCGACACCCATCTTTTCACGGATAGGCGGCCGTTTCATCGGATTGGGCGGTGATTGCTCCGTCGATACAGGCGAAAGCCCTTTCGGCAAAAGCTTGCCGTCAAGCGGCTCTCCAAAAGCATCGATGACTTGTCCGATCAGTCCGGCTCCGACTTTAACCCGAAGAGATTCACCGGTGGCTTCTACAATGCTGCCGGGTGCAATGCTTGCGGCCTCTAAATAAGGCATAAGCAAAATATTTTCTTCCTGGAAGCCGACAACCTCAGCTTTAATGACGTTCCCAGATTGCCCTTTTGCATAAATCAGGCACACGTCGCCAATTGAGCTTGCAGGTCCTTTTGATTCAATCATCAGGCCGATCACCCGCTTGACTTTTCCGTACCGTTTATACGAGTCCGTCATTTCTATACAATCTATCAGACTCTGTGTCTTCATTCAGCTGCACCCGCTTCCAGCGCTGTCAGAAGTTTATCTTTCAATTGCATCAATTGTGTGTCAACACTCGCATCTACCCTGCCAAAAGGTGTTTCAATATAACAGGATCCTTTTTGAGCTTTTTCATCAGCATATATGCCAAGCCGGCATTCTTTATAAAGCAGCTGCTGAATTTCATCCTTTTGCTGAAAGACTGTCTCATAGTAATATGGATCCACATATATTGAGATATCGTCATATTCCTTTACTTCGTTTATGACCTGTTTCACTAGCAGGAGAAAAGCCTCTTTATCATCAGATTTTTGCTGCCAAACTTTTTTAGCTAGTGCAACGGCAAGCTCAACGATTTCTTCATTAGCGTCTTCAAGCTTATCCTCAACAGCTTTTCTGGACATTTCAGTTATGCTGTTTGCTTGGTCGATCAGCTCGCCATACTGTTGAAGCGCCTCAGCTTTTCCTAATGCCACACCTTGTTCAAAGCCCTCGGCTTTTGCTTCCTCAATAAGCTTCTGTTTTTCAGCCGACCAATCATTTTTTTCCTGCTCAATTTGACGGCGAATATTTTCTATATGGCTGTTTGCCTGCTCAGAAATCCGGTCAGCTTCCTCTTTCACTCGAGCCATAAGCGCTTCTGGGTTCTCTTCAGCCTGCAAAAGGTGAGAATGATCGATACGCACCTCTTGTACAGAGAGTTTTCTTCTTTCCTTTTGTGGAGAAAAAGATGATTCTTGTTTAATGATATTAGACAATAATATCGTCCCCTCCGCCTCTTGCTATCACAATTTCACCGGCTTCTTCAAGCTTTCTGACGATGCTTACAATTCTTGATTGAGCTTCTTCTACATCTTTCAAACGTACAGGGCCCATAAATTCCATTTCTTCTTTAAAGGTTTCAACCATACGCTGTGACATATTGTTGAATACAATTTCTTTGACTTCTTCGCTTGCAACCTTTAATGAAAGGAGCAGATCGTCGTTCTCAACATCGCGAATGACTCTCTGAATTGCGCGGTTATCAAGTGTAACAATATCTTCGAAGACAAACATCCGCTTTTTAATTTCTTCAGCAAGATCGGGATCCTGAATTTCCAATGAATCCAAGATCGTCTTCTCTGTTCCTCTGTCTACCCCGTTTAACACTTCAACAACAGCTTCAATTCCGCCTGTTTGTGTATAATCCTGAGTAAATGCAGAAGATAATTTTTGTTCCAGAATCCGTTCTACCTCATTAATAATTTCAGGTGACGTTCTGTCCATGACCGCGATTCTTCTCGCAACCTCAGCCTGTACTTCAGGATTCAGCTCGGATAAAATTTGCCCAGCTTGCACAGGATCTAAATAAGACAAGATTAAAGCCATCGTCTGCGGATGCTCTTGCTGTATAAAATTCAAAATTTGTTCGGGCTCCGCTTTTCTGGCAAAATCAAATGGTTTAACTTGTAAAGAAGAAGTCAGCCTGTTTAGAATGTTTTCCGCCTTATTCTCACCAAGCGCCTTTTCAAGAACTTGTCTCGCATAGCTTAGGCCGCCTTGAGAAATATAATCTTGCGCAATGGCTATATTATGAAATTCTTCTATTATTTCATCCTTTTTTTGATGATCGACACTTCGAACACCTGATATTTCCAGGGTAAGCCTTTCAATTTCTTCATCGGTTAAGTGCTTATATACAGAAGCTGACACATCTAACCCCAAGGAAATCATGAGAATGGCTGCTTTTTGTTTTCCTGTAAGCTTATCTTGATCACGTCTCGCCATTTCTAATTCCTCCTAATCCTCGGCCAGCCAGCTTCTCAGCAGTTTTGCAAAATCTTCCGGCTTGTCTTTCGCCATCTTTTCAAGCTGTTTTCGTCTGACTGTTTCCGCTGTTTCATTTTCCTCTTCATTGATATCAGGCAAATTGATTGGTTCTTGAGGAACCTCATACTCATATTCCTCAAATTCATCCTCTTGCGCCCGTTTCTTTCTGACAAGCATAATGATCAGAACAATGATCGCTGCGATTAAAACACCGCCTACGATATATGCCCACAGCGGGATACCTGAAGACTTTTCCGTATTTGTATCCAAGTTGACTTTCCCGTCAAATGGCTGAACGGAGACCACAATTTTATTATTAATATCTTCATCAGAAAGGTTCTGGTTTGTTGTTGCATCCTTATCTAGTGATGTTCTGACTACAGTTGAGAGGATTTTTTGTATATCATCCTGTCTTTCAGTTGATAGCGACGCTGTATTTTTGGCATCAGGCGGCTCAACCATTACTTGAATCCCTAAATCTCTGACCTTATAAGGGCTTTCAGCGATTTCTTTATGAATTCGGTTAACCTCGTAATTGATTTTATTGCTGCTTTTTTCGTAGTTCCCGCTGTCAGAATTCGCATCGGTTTCGGCATACCCTGGGGTATCTTCGTCGCCGGTTCCGGCAGTTCCGCCATTGGCTGCACCGTCACCCTGGTATGTTTCAGATACCTTTTCAGCGCTGACTGCAATGCCTTCCATGTTTTCTTTATCAACAGGTTCGACAATGTCTTCTGTGCGATTTTCTTTTGTGAAATCAATGTCTGCTGTAACAGAGACAACGACTTTATCTTGGCCCATCATTGTTCCAAGCAGTGACTGAACATGTTTTTGAATGTCTTTTTCAACTTGGGACTTAATTCCTTGCTGAGAAGAATAACTATCCGCGTAGGACCCTGCATCGCTGTCTGATTTGTCGTAGTATGTAGAATTTTGGTCCATGATCACGATGTTATCTTCTTTTAAGTTCGGCACACTTTTCGATACCAGATGATACAATCCGTTGATCTGGCTTTGCTCAAGTGTATAGCCCGGCTGAATCTGCAGAACGATTGATGCGGATGCTGCAGATTGCTCCTCACCGACAAACACAGCGTCTTTCGGGAGGTTAATCATTACTTTTGAATTTTTGATACCGTCCATTTCATTGATCAAATTTGACAGTTCTGTCTGTGTGGCTTTCACTTTCACCATATCAAACTCATTGTCTGTCAAACCAAAGCCGGCATTCTGCCCAAAAAATGAATAGTCAATCGATCCAGTTTTAGGAAGTCCTTCTGCAGCCAGCTGCACTTTCAAAGAATCAACCTGATCCTCTGGAACACTAATCACTGTACCGCCATTCGAAAGTTCGTTTGGCACTTTTTTCGCATCCAGTTCTTCTTTGATTTGCCCTGCTTCTTCGGCAGACAAATCCTTGTATAGCGGCGCCATTTTAGAACTTGAAGCAAAAACACTAATAATAATTCCAATAATAATAATTGCCGCTAAAGCACTAATCATTAAAATCTTTTGTAATTTAGATCTATTTTTCCAAAACTCACTCGTTTTGTTTTTCATTTGCATTAGAGTACGATTCATGTTAACCCCCGGTCATTCCACTCTTTCTCTTAATCGTCAGACCCCCTACATTTGCATTCTCATAATCTCCTGATAAGCTTCCACAGCTTTATTGCGGAACTCTGTTGCTGCAGTTAGAGAGATGCTTGCTTTTTGAGCGGCGATCATGACCTCATCAAGATTTACATCTTTTCCTGCAGCCAAGGCATTAGTCATGTTGTCAGAAGCTACTTGGGACTCATTTAACGAACTAATAGAGTTTTTTAAAAGCTCCGAAAAGCTTGTTTGATTTGAAGAATCTGTTTTTTGGCTATTGTTTACTTGATTTGTTGCATTTTGAGTGTTTTGAGTATTTTGAACCTGAAAAGGAGAAATTGCATTAATCACTTTCATTCACCTTACTTTCCGATTTCTAACGCCTTCATCAGCATTCCCTTTGTGGCATTCATCGCTGTGACATTCGCCTCATATGATCTTGTGCTGCTGACAAGGTCAACCATTTCTTTCAACGGATCAACATTAGGCTTTTGTACATATCCTTCAGCGTTTGCATCAGGGTCTGTCGGATCATAGACAAGATTAAATTCTGAATCATCTTCCGTAATTTTAGAAACCTTTACACCGTTTCCAGCATTGCCGCTTCCGCTCATTTGAGAATTGAGTATAGAAGAGAACGATTCACCTTTTGACTGGAGGGAAACCATTTTTCTTCTGTAAGGCACCCACTCTCCGTTCACCTGCTTAGCTCTTGTTGTATCCATATTTGCCAAGTTAGACGATACAACGTCCATTCTGACTCGCTGAGCTGTTAAAGCAGATGCTGAAACATTTAAGCTATAAAAAGCTGTCATCATTTTCCTCCTGTTAATACGGTCTTCAGCGAATTAAATTTACCGTTCATTCTTTCAACTAAAGCTTGATAATTGATTTGATTTTGTGCCAATTCTGTCATCTCTTTGTCAACGTCAACATTGTTTCCGTTTTGCTGATACGATGTATCTCCGCTCGTTACAATTGAATAATTCGAATCAGTACCAGAAAAATCAATATGACGATAGTCTGTTTTTATAGCTTCAAGACGAGAGGATTCTTGATCTAATAAATTTTGGAAAGAGACTTTTTTTGCCTTATAGTTCGGTGTATCTATATTGGCAATATTATTAGTTATGACTTTTTGCTTAATATTCGCTCTGTCCAAGGCATTTTCAAGATTTTGTATCGTTCCAGAAAATAAGCTCAAATCCACTTACCTCCATTTCAGTTTTTTTCACCCTCAATATCCTTGTCGAGAATTGTAAAACTATATGCTTATTGTAAGAAATAACAGGCATAAAGTCTATGAAGATCGTGTAAAAAAATGTCCTCACAATTATCTATTTTACAACTAGGTATATAGTCCTAGATTGTTAGAACTACATTTCCCGCCTTAATATAAGCCTGAAAATAGCAGAATTTCTGTTTTTTCTATATTCTTTTCGTCATTTTTGAGTCTTTTTGAAGAAATTTATGAGATTTATTAAAATTATTACAAAGAAAGACTTTCAACCCAGGAAATAAAGCTTATTGATTTCCTTTATTTGAAATAAAAAAAGAACCCCTTAAGAGGGGGGTTCTTTGCGTGATTAATGAGATTTTAGATTTTCTAATTCGATTAGGAATTTATTGTTTAGGACTTTGATATAAGTACCTTTCATTCCTAATGATCTTGACTCGATAACACCCGCGCTTTCCAGCTTTCTGAGTGCGTTCACAATAACAGAACGGGTAATGCCGACGCGGTCAGCGATTTTACTTGCAACGAGGAGACCTTCGTTTCCATCAAGCTCTTCAAAAATGTGCTCAATTGCTTCAAGCTCACTGTAAGAAAGAGAACTGATAGCCATTTGAACGACAGCTTTGCTTCTTGCTTCCTCTTCGATTTCTTCTGCTTTTTCTCTCAGGATCTCCATACCGACAACTGTAGCGCCGTATTCAGCGAGAATTAAGTCATCGTCATTAAATTGATCCTGTAAACGTGAAAGAATGAGTGTTCCTAATCTTTCTCCGCCTCCGATGATCGGTACAATTGTTGTTAAACCAGCTTGGAACAGGTCTCTGTTTTCAACAGGAAAAGCAGTATATTCACTATTAATGTCCAAGTTAGAAGATGTTTCAGGGACATTAAACAGATTTTTCGTATATTCTTCAGGGAATTGACGATCCTCAAGCATTTTTTTCATACGATCATTTTCAATTTGCTGGTTAATAGAATATCCAAGGAGCTTGCCTCTGCGGCTTACAACGAAAATATTGGAATCAATTACATCCCGCAGCGTCTCCGCCATTTCCTTGAAGTTTACCGGTTTCCCTGCCGCAGCTTGCAGCATGGAGTTAATAATTCGTGTTTTTTGTAATAAAGCCATGATAAATAATCCTCCTAAACGTTCCTCTTATTAAATTTTTCACAAAATAAATTGACTTAAATCTTTGTTTTTTGCTATCGTTCCGAGCTTTTCTTCGACATACTGTGGTGTAATCGTTATTTTCTCCATTGTTACATCAGGAGCTTCAAACGACAGATCTTCTAATAAGCGTTCAAGTATTGTATGAAGGCGTCTCGCACCGATATTATCTGTGTCCTGGTTCACATGATAAGCAACTTCAGCAATCTTATGAATAGCTTCGTCAGAAAATTCAAGAGATATACCTTCTGTCTGCAATAATGCCTGATATTGTTTCAGCAG
>NZ_JAVAXX010000122.1:0-18037 GCF_042709275.1 Bacillus sp. LR_5
GGTTCTGAAAATAGATATTTTTCATGTGCTGAATCACCTTATATTGGACGCCGCAGCAGAGAAAATGTTTCGATGGCGTTGAAAAAAATACAAGTAAATGATTGGAAACTCATGATCAGCAAGAAAGAAAAGGTTTAATGGCCAGAAAAAAAGGCTAAAAGATTTCTAAAAAAACTCCACAGACAATGTCATTCTAGCTGATGGAGAAAGGGAGTCATTTTTATGAAAAAGCAGTCCAATATATGGCTTTATTTTTTCGGCGCTCTTGGAGGCGCGTTATACGGTTATGATACCGGAGTGATTTCCGGAGCTATTTTATTTATGAAAAAGGACTTAGGCTTGAATGCCTTTACGGAAGGACTTGTTGTCAGCTCCTTACTGGTGGGGGCGATATTAGGCTCAGGAGCGGCCGGCAAGCTGACTGACCGGTTCGGAAGAAAAAAAGCAATTATGGCGGCAGCACTGCTGTTTTGTATAGGAGGGCTTGGTGTGGCATTTGCCCCGAATACAGGAGTCATGGTGCTGTTTCGCATCATTTTGGGACTTGCAGTCGGAACATCGACGACGATCGTGCCGCTCTATTTATCTGAACTGGCGCCAAAACATAAGCGCGGGGCGCTGTCATCTCTGAATCAGCTGATGATCACGGTCGGCATCCTTCTTTCTTACATTGTCAATTACATATTTGCCGATGCCGAAGCATGGCGCTGGATGCTTGGATTAGCTGCTGTGCCGTCGCTGCTTTTGCTCATTGGCATTTTGTTCATGCCGGAGAGCCCGCGCTGGCTGTTTACGAATGGCGAAGAGAATAAAGCGAAAAAGGTTCTCGAAAAATTGCGTGGCACAAAAGATATTGATCAGGAAATACATGATATTAAAGAAGCGGAAAAGCAGGATGAAGGCGGCCTGAAGGAACTGTTCGATCCATGGGTGCGTCCCGCTCTGATTGCCGGTCTGGGACTGGCGTTTCTGCAGCAATTTATCGGAACAAATACGATCATCTATTATGCGCCAAAGACCTTTACAAACGTCGGATTCGGAAACTCCGCATCGATTTTAGGAACGGTCGGAATCGGTACAGTCAATGTTCTCATGACGTTAGTAGCGATTAAAATCATCGACAAGATCGGAAGAAAGCCGCTATTGTTATTCGGGAATGCCGGGATGGTGATCAGCTTAATCGTTCTTGCGCTGGTGAATCTCTTTTTCGATAACACCCCGGCTGCCTCATGGACGACTGTCATTTGTTTAGGCGTATTTATCGTTGTCTTTGCGGTCAGCTGGGGCCCGGTTGTCTGGGTGATGCTTCCTGAATTGTTCCCGCTCCATGTCAGAGGAATCGGGACCGGGGTATCGACCTTGATGCTGCACGTTGGGACACTGATTGTTTCACTTACCTATCCAATATTAATGGAAACGATCGGCATCAGTTATTTATTCCTGATTTATGCCGCGATCGGTATCATGGCGTTCTTATTTGTCCGTTTTAAAGTGACAGAGACGAAGGGAAAAAGCCTTGAAGAAATTGAACAGGATTTACGGGACAAAAACGGACAGGGAGGATCGGCTGGAAAACAGCAGACTGTCGGAACATAAAAAAGGGTGCGCGATCATGCGCATCCTTTTGATTGCTCACTGTCCTACTGTGCCGAAGTTAATGATTTTGAGAGAAATATCGTATGTAAAATCAGCCTCAGAAAATATTTCATCCCAATGTCCTTTTACTCTATGCCAGTATTCAGGATATTGAATACGGATGTAATCGGATAAAAAGATCGGATCGCTTTTATACTCATGCTGCAGTTTATCCATAACCTTCTTTACCTCGCGTTCAAGCTTTTTCTCAAAAATGTTCTCAAGCCTGTGCAAATAGCTTTTATGAAAGGAGTTTTCATTCGGATTTTGGTCTTCTGTCAGGATACCCTTTGTTTTGACAGAAATCTGAAAGACAGGCTTTCCGTTTTCAATCGCCGGCTTGATTTTAGATTTCGACTTTTTAATCTCAAACGTAATCGGATGTCCTTTATCTGTCGTCGGCATGACGCCTCCTTGGATCGTTCCCATGACCCATGTCAGTGTCTGGATTTCATCAGCTGAAAGAAATCCAACGAGTTTATTACTGCCGCTTTTGATAATGCCTGCCCCGTCATACTTTGCTTTTCCCTTTTGGTTTTTAACGGCTTGAATGAGAAAACTGTAGCCATTTTGGCAATAGATAGAGGCTCTGCCGATGCGAAGCGGAATCATAATCTTCCCGTTATATCTGCTGTTATTGGTCAGATCAATCAGCTTTTCGGAAGGCATCGGCAGCTGTTGCTTCGGACTTCCTTTTGTAAAAATATCTCCGGCTTTCCCTCTGGAAGCCATCAAATAGCTGCTGCGCCGCAGCTCATCATCCCGGATAAAATGATTGAAGACCTGATCTATGTTTTGATTCCTCATTAGCTTTTCTCCCAGAAGAATGACTTTTAAATGATCGCTATAGATAGGAGGATCCTTGATGGATACATCACTGACTGCTTCTAAAATGGTCTTCCCGTAGGATGTCACATTGACAAATTCGGGTTTTCCGGATGCTTGGCTGTCTTCACTTTGGGGAAGAAGGTTTTGATACGTTAATTTATACTGATGATCATCGGTCTCATCGATGGCAAGTCCTCTGGCAAAAGACAGTTTTTCAATATTTTTGACATCCCAGCATCCACAGAGCATCTGCAGCATCAGAACCATTGATGCAAGCTTCATCATTGTCTTCATTGCAGCTGACCCCTCCCCAGTTTTTTCTGTACCCAGCTTAAAAACCAGATAAGAAATGGTATTGCAATGACACCTAAAAATACATATCCGAGAAGTGTACCGTAATAAAACACGGCGTTAAGATCGTCAGGAAACATTGATAGGAAAAATGTAACAACCAGCAATGCAGTAAGCAGCCACGGATTGTTTTTATTTTTCAGGTGAAAGATGTCTGTTAAGCCGATATGCGCTCCTTTAAAGGAACCGAGCATACATGCAAATTGCTGGGCTGTCCAAGTTAATTGCAAAAACAGGTCAAATCGTTCAATAAAAATCCCTGGAATTTCTAAAGCGTGAATGAGTGAAATGGTTGGCCATGTCACTGTTTTTGCCTCAGCCACACTCATACAGCCAATGACCATAAACAAAGTAATGCTATAGAAAACAGTCGAGGTTGCAATGCCTAAAGCGACAGCTTTTTTTACCTGCTTGGGATCTTTCATAAAGGGAACGAGATAAAAAATAATTTCAAATCCTGAAAAATATAAAAGGGTTTTGGGAAATAAGGAGAAAAAACTTTGATAACCGCCTTCAAATACAGGTCGGATAAAATCTAATTGAAATAAACGAAAGCTGAACATCAGAAGCATAAGGAAAATAATAATAGTGACAGGAAAGATATACGCATATACCTTCGCAATGGGATAAACACCCCCGGCCACATGATAAATGGCAACCGCCAGAAAAATAAACACGACAACTGCCATCGGAGTGTTTTTTAAAAGAAAGAATCCGACAACCTCACCCAAAACTCGTGCTTGAAAGCATACGATACCGATAAAATAAAGGGATATAAATACATTCAAAAAGAAACCGATCAATTTTCCGGCTGCAATGCTGTTGAGCTCAAAAATTGTTCTCTCGCTGTTTCGTTGAAGAAAAGGTAAAAAAAGCAGTACAAAAATAATAAAAATAACGCCCTGCAGCAGGATCATGATCCATCCGATTGGACTGTCCGTTTCAGCGGCTGAGCGGGGAAGGGTTAAGACACCGGCACCGATCATTGTACTGCTGACCATAATAAACGTTTGCATAAATGTAAGCTTGTCCTCTGATTGCATCATAGCTATCACCTTTGTCTGATTTTATCTTTTGTGTCTTTTCGGGTGGGCCTTCTTTTTAAAAATAGGGTAGGGACGCGAATCACAGTGTCTTTCAAATCTTGTCCGGGCTGTGCCATAATCGGAATAATGTAATCCTGGCCAAAGCTTTTCAGTCGCATCAAGTGCCCGATTACAAACAGAAAGACCATAATGACGCCATACATGCCAAGCGTTGCAGCACTTATCATACCCGCAATGCGAATAATCCGCAGCGGAAAGTTAAAGGCGTATGAAGGAACGGTAAAGGATGCCAATGCGGTAACGGATACCACAATGACCATCAGCGCACTGACGATTTGAGCCTGTACGGCAGCCTGACCGATGACAACGCCTCCAATGAGCCCGATCGTCTGTCCGATCGGCTTTGGCAGCCGTAAACCGGCTTCCCTGATCAGTTCTATCGTAAATATCATAATAAATGCTTCGACAAAAGGCGGAAAAGGTACATTCAGCCTGCTGCCTGCAATTGAAATGGCCATTCTCGTTGGCAGAAGGCCCGTGTGAAAGGAAACGAGAGAAATATATAAGCCGGGCAAATAAATGGTAATCAGGATGCTCGAATAACGAAGCAAACGAATAAGTGACATTGTAATCCAGCGCTGGCTGTAATCATCCGGTGAATGGATAAATTCATCAAGCGTTGCCGGTACAATGAGTGCAAATGGGGTGCCATCTACTAAAATGGAAACCCGCCCTTCTAACAAAGAGCTTTCTACACGATCCGGACGTTCTGTGCTTAAGATCGTTGGAAAGATGGAAAAAGGTTCATCCTCAATGAGCTGCTCTAGTGTACCTGATTCTGGCAAATCATCTGTCGTGATGGATTTCAGCCGTTTAAACACTTCTTTTACAACATAATCAGGGGCAATATCCTGAATATATGCGACAGCTATCTTTTTCTTCGTCCTTTTGCCTATCGTCATTTCTTTTATGACGAGATTAGGGTCACTTGACCGTTCTCGTAAAAGCGCCGTATTTGTCCGCAGTTTTTCAATAAAGCCAATCTTCGGACCGCGTTCTACGATTTCTGAGGAAGGTTCTTCAAGGCTGCGCGACTTTAATGTTTTTGTGTCAAATGCCAGTCCCGCGCTGTAACCATCAGCCAGCAAAATGGTATGTCCGGAAAAAATGAGCTGCTGTATATCTTTCATTGTAGAGATCACGCTGTGGCGATAACCGAAAAAAAAAGCGGATAAATCTTCAATCAAGCCTTCTTTTTGAGCTAACGATTCTTTTTGTAAAGGAGAAATGACGTATTGCGCCAGAAGATTATTTTCTGTTAAACCGTCAATATACAGCAGGCACGCCTTCTGTCTGCTGTCTCCGAAAGAAAACGTATAAAATACGATATCGTCGTTTTGCCCCAATTTTTTTTTCAATGTTTCTATATTGCGCTGGAGATCAGAGTCGATTTGCATAGTTTCTCTCCTTTATAAAACATATTGACGGTTTTTCTTAATTTGTATCAAAAAAGGAGAATTATTCTTTATAAGGAAAAGGCTGAAACAAACCTTCTTTTGAAAGTGATATAATAAAAAGGAAGCGTTTTCTCAAAAGGGGTCATTGATACATAATGCTTTGTACATATGTTGTCATAGGAAAAAGACAGCTTATACGGCGTTTGTAAGGGGAGCGCACCGGGAAAATAATGATCAGCTATTTACAGGGGAGGGGTACAGATCATGACGCAATCACCGATTTTTCTAACGCCTGTGTTTAAAGAAAAAATCTGGGGCGGCACCGCTTTACGAGATAGATTTGGATACGGTATTCCTTCAGAAACAACTGGGGAATGCTGGGCTATTTCCGCTCATCCAAATGGACCGAGCACAGTTGCGAATGGCCCGTATAAAGGAAAGACACTGACTGAGCTTTGGGATGAGCATCGGGAAGTATTCGGCTGCGTGGAGGGGGAGCGATTTCCGCTTCTGACAAAGCTGCTGGACGTGAAGGAAGATATGTCAATTAAAGTTCACCCTGATGATTACTATGCCGGAGAAAACGAAGAGGGAGAACTCGGCAAGACGGAATGCTGGTACATTATCGACTGTAAAGAAAACGCGGAGATTATCTACGGGCATACGGCCCGTTCAAAAACAGAACTTGTCACAATGATCAACAGCGGTGATTGGGAAGGCCTGCTGCGAAGAATCAAAATTAAACCGGGTGATTTCTATTATGTGCCGAGCGGAACGCTGCACGCATTGTGCAAGGGGGCACTTGTATTAGAGACCCAGCAAAATTCAGATGCCACATACCGGGTGTACGACTATGACCGGCTTGATAACAATGGGAGTCCGAGAGAGCTTCATTTTGCCAAAGCGGTCAATGCGGCAACGGTACCCCATGTGGACGGGTATATAGATGAATCGACCGAATCAAGAAAAGGAATAACCATTAAAACGTTTGTCCAAGGGGAATATTTTTCGGTATATAAATGGGACATAAATGGCGAGGCTGAACTATCTCAGGATGAATCCTTCCTGCTTTGCAGCGTGATAGAAGGAAGCGGTTTGCTGATGTATGAAGACGAAACATGTCCGCTCAAAAAAGGCGATCACTTTATGTTGCCGGCTCAAATGCCCGATTTTACGATTAAAGGAACCTGTACACTTATCGTGTCTCACATTTAACTTAATCTCACTTCGAGATTAAGTTTTTTTTATTAAAAAATGGAAGTGATTCACCTATAAATGAAGCATATGCGTGCCGATAAATAAACTAGTTTTATATACTCATGAATATGAAAGAGGAGAAGGAATGAAAAAGAGATTAATCGCACCTATGCTTCTGTCCGCCGCGTCCCTTGCCTTTTTTGCCATATCCGGTTCTGCCCAGGCTGCAGCGTATACGGATTACTCGATATATGAGGTAGAGCCGTCAAAAACGTTCAGTACAGAAAGCCAAGCCTCGCAGGCTGTCGCCCAACTGAAAAAGGACACTGGCTGGAATGCTTCCTATCAGGCTTCAGGCACAACAACGACCTACCAAATTTCCGCTGCAGGTATACATAGCGAAGCAGAAGCGAAAGCAATACTGAGCGGGCTTACCAAACAGACAGCGATTACAGGTACGACAAGCCCTGTCGGAAGCAAACAGCCCTATGTCACCATCACCTCAGGTGCCATTTCCGGAGAAAAACAGGCAAACACTTTGCTGACCAAGCTTAAACAGGAGACGGGAGTGGCTGGTGCTGTAAAAGCTTCCGGAGAAGCTCAGTCCTATGTGAACGTCATGACATCAGAAATCGCTGATGAGACAAAAGTCAAGGCGCTTATTCAGAGCCTGGCTAAGCAAACGGGGATTAAAAGCTCGTATCAGCCCATCACCCACACGGTGTCTGTCACAACCATTCAGTCAGGCACAATTGTGGGAAATAGCAAAGCAGAGCAGATCAAAAGTGCATTCCAAAAGGAATCAGGGCTGCAGGCATCATTAAAAGAAACGGTGAAAGGACAAGCCTATTATACGTTCACTACAGCCGCCATTTCAGGTGAAGCGAATGCCAAAAATCTATTAAATCAGCTGAAACAGAGCACCGGTATCACAGGAAGCTACAAGTCAATCAATCAAAAAACAACTGCAGAGTCATACAATGTCCAATCAGCTTATTTCAAAGGACTGAATACAGTGAAGGACGCCATCAGCCAAATCAAGAAAAACACCGGTGTATCAGGGAGTTATCAACAGGTTGGCAAAAGCACAACATATACAGTGAATATGAAGGGGGTAACGAAACAACAGCTGCAAAAGATAGACACTTTCTTTAAAAAGAAAAAATGGCATTACACGTCATCCAGCGTCAAAAAAACGACCACGTCTACAGCCTATCAAATAACGACGGCACAGATTTTAGGCGAGCAGCAAGCAAACAAAGCCGCAGCCTTCTTTTCTCAGAAAAAAGTAAAGGCAACGAAAAAAGCAACTGGAACAACAGCAGAAAACCAATATCAGCTCATCTCAGAAGAAACATCAGATCAAGCAAAAGTTACAAAGGGCTTGAACATATTAAAGAAAAATCAGCTGAGTGCAACTGCGAAAACAGTAAATAAACAAATAGCTAAGACGTTTAAAATAACAACTGAATCTCTGCTTGATACAGCGAAAGTCAATCAGGCACTTACATTCTTTCAATCAAATCACATATCAGCAACAAGCCAGAAAACCGGTCAGACTACAGCGAGCAGCTATCAAATCATAACTGGAGCAATCATCAGCCAAGAAGATATTGACCGCGTTTTAGCGTTTTTTAAACAAAACAAAGCCGCCGGCACCACAGCAAAAACAGGCGAGACGGCATATACACAATACAAAATTGTTACAGCTCAGCTCAGCAGCAAAACAGCATTAAACAATGGGTTAACCTATCTTAAAACGCAAAGTTTAAGCCCAAGTTACACAACGAAAAGCAATACGCTTTATAAAATCAGCTTAAACGAACGGTTCACAGGCAATGATGCGGCTACTGCGGCATCAACAAAGCTAAAACAATTATACGGATGGACATCATCTATCGTGAAAATCAAAAACGGCCCGCAAATCATGAAAACAAATTACAATCTCTCGCTTCGTGATATGGTCCAAAAACAAATGACAGTAAGCCCGCAAACAGACGGGGGCGCTTACGTATCGCTCACTTATATTAATACAGCAACTTCAACCGTTACGGCTGATGTGCTGAATATCCGGTCAACACCGGCAGTCATCCCGACGAACGTGATCGGCCAATTTAAAAAAGGCGATAAGGTGAAAATCATCAGCCAGACAAACGGCTGGGCCAAAATCAATTTAGGCTGGCGAAACGCAAGCAGTGATGAAGTGGTTCAATACGTGGATCCGAATAACTTTTCCAGAGACAGCAAATACTACTTCCAATTTCTCAAGCTCTCACAGACAGCCGGCCTCAGCGTTACTGAGGTCAATCAGAAAGTGCTTGCGGGCAAAGGCATCCTGACAGGGAAAGCAAAGGCATTTATCGATGCTGCCAATCAATACGGCATCAACGAGCTGTATTTAATCTCACACGCTCTCCTTGAAACAGGCAACGGAACATCCGATTTAGCCAATGGTTTAACCTATAACGGAAAAAAAGTATATAACATGTACGGAATTGGCGCCTACGACAGCAACCCGAATTACTACGGCGCTAAATACGCGTACGAGCAGGGCTGGTTCACACCAGAAGCTGCTATTATCGGCGGTGCCAAATTCATAGGCTCATCGTATATACACAACACAGCCTACAATCAGGACACACTGTACAAAATGAGATGGTCATCCACAGCGACACACCAATACGCAACAGACATCGGCTGGGCGTACAAACAAGTAAACCGCATGTACAGCCTGTATTCATTGCTGGACGGTTATACGCTTTACTTTGATGTTCCGGAATATCAATAAAAAAAACACCTTTTGCAGCTGCAAAAGGTGTTTTTGATTTATCTTTTAAGGACTTTATCGTCTACCGGCTCCTCTTCCTGAGGGAAGACAATTTGATCGACCACACGTTCACTTGCTTTTCCGTCAAGATCATCAAAGAAATAATGAACAAATGAATCAATTTGCTCAAAGTTATACTTCTCTTCTTTAATGATCGAAATCATTTGATCAGACGTTTTCGCAAGCGGACCAGGAATAAAGTCAAAGTAATCATAATAGAAATCACGTTTGCGAATATAATCATCTACATCATAGCTGAAGAAGATCATCGGTTTATTTAATAAAGCATACTCAAAGCAGACAGAAGAGTAATCCGTGATCAGAACATCTGTTACTAGCAATAGCTCGTTAATTTCCCTGAACGAGGAGAAATCATAAAAGAAATCACTGTACTGATAAGGAATATTGGCATCATTACGTACGAATGGATGAATTTTGAATAAGAAGATATATTCATCCTTTAACTCACGATACAGACGGTCAAAATCAAGCACTTCAAAAGGATAATGAGCTGATTGCTGACCGTTTCCGCGGAAGGTAGGTGCAAAAAGAATGACCTTTTTGTCCTTCAGAAACGGATATTCAGTATAAAGACGTTCTTTTACAAATGCCTTCTTCGCTTCATCAAAGAAAAAGTCTGTTCGCGGTACGCCCGTAGCAATGACGTTCTCAATGTCCACGCCAAAGCCCTCTGCGTAGTGCTTCCGTATATTTTCAGAGCTGACAATAACCTTCGTGTAGTTTCTATGGTTTTTCGAATGCGGCGACGGTCCTCCCGGCAGACCGATTCGGCTGTAGCCGAATGTCTTAAAGGCGCCGACAGCATGCCACAGCTGGACAAGATCAGCATTTTTACGGATTTTCAACGGATAAATGATCGGATAAAAATCATCAATAAAAATGATTTTGCTTGTCGCAAAGTGATAAGCCATAGACATCAGTTCAGACAGGCTTTTTCTATCTCGAATGCTGCTCTTTAAGAAAAATTTGAAATCAAAGTTTTCTTCGCGCTTCAGCAGTTCTTCATAAACAAATTCGAAGTTTCCTGTCATATCAAGCCGGCTGTCAGAAGCAAAGACGATCTTATTGGACTTAATTGGCAGCAGGCGGAATACATCATAAGCAAAATGGAATAAGCTCGTATTCAGCTTGCGCATAAAGCGGTTTGCTTCTTTTCCAGTATCCAGCTCCAAAAGACTCGGATCGATTTCCTGCAGCTTGTTGCAAGACAAGTTAATGGTCTTTTCGCCCTCATCATAGTTAACAATCAAATTGAACTTCATCAGCTTTTTAGCAGAATGAAATTCCATTTTGGTGGCATACACATCATTAGAGAGGAAATTGCTGACGTTTCCAACTGTATGCACTTCCTGATGTTTTACATTTTGGTCATCTACAGCTTCAATTTCGAGAAACAGCTTATACTCGCCCTGCGGAAGAGGCTTGTCATTCATCAGCTTAGAAAAGTTAATTTGCTGTGAAAATCCTGCCCACTTATAGGCCCCTGGCACATTTGAAGTATCAATTGACAGCTGATCTACCGGAATATCCCGCAGTGAAACAGCTGTGAATAAAACACCATTGTTTACCAATAATAAACGTTTCCGAACCTGATCCTCTTTTTGAAGCGGTAAGCCCTTGATATACATATAACCCGCAATTTTAAGAATTGACCCATTCCAAGAAAACTCAGAAATTTTTCTGACAGGGACTTGCTGGTTTTCTTCAATTCGCTTCGTTTTATCAAAAAGAGAAAAAACCCTGTTATCTGCCGGATGGACAAAAACAGCTGTATTTTCTTTTTGCATTTTCTTTTTTGATCTGAAAAGTCTGTTCTTAATCTTTCTGGCCAGCTTCACTTTGTACCTCACTTTCTCCTAATCGGCACCAGATGTTAAAAATGATGAAATAAAATCGGCTACCCGCTCTGAAGATTTGCCGTCTTGATGGGTAATAAATGTCTGTGAAAAAGCTTCAATCCGCTTCGTATCAGCCTCGTGATCACTCTCGATATCGTGTACAAGCGATGGAACGTCTTTCGAAATCGGCCCGGGTACAAACGATTCAAACGGATAGTAGAAATCACGTTCTTTCAAGTAGTCTTCTAAATCCGGGCAGTAAAAATACATTGGACGTTTCAGCAGGCTGTATTCGAAAATGACTGAAGAATAATCGGTTATCAGCCCATCGGAGATTGCCATCAAATCGTACAAAGAGTACGAATCGGTTAAATCCAGCACAAAATCATCCTCTTCCGTGTGCGCATGCTTGCGCATATACGGATGAAGATGGAGCATCACGACATAATCTTTATGGTGTAGCGCCGACTTTAATTGTAGCAGATCAAGCGGGGTAGCGTCACCCTCTTGATGATGTCCGCTGCCTCGAAAAGTAGGAGCATACAAAAGCTTTTTCTTATGCTTAAGTTCAGGATAAGCCCGATGAAACTCATCCAGTACAGTGCGCATATGTTCCTTATGATAAAAATAATCCGTCCTTGGAATGCCGAGCGGCAAAATCTGCTTTTCCTCCATTTGAAAAGCCTCGGCAAAATGCGGCACGGCAGCGGGTGCACTGACGATGGCATAATCATAGTTAGAATGCACGGGAACAATCTTCAGATAATCAGAAGATGGGCCGAACGGCTTGTTCACTATGCTGTAGCCGAATTTTTTAAAGGCGCCGCAAGCATGCCAAAGCTGGATGGCGACAGTTTCCTTGCGTTTTGGCACAACATACAAAGGAAAGTAATAATCATCCAACAAAAGCACACGGCACGTGGCAAGGTGATATAGCGAGCTGAAAAGATGAAGCAAATATGCAGCTCGTCCGACCAGCCCCTTATCCATCTTGCGGAAAAGCAGGGTGATGCGAAGAGACGGATCTTGCTTCAGCTTTTCATAGACATCTTTAAAATTATCACTTAATTGATCCTCACGATAGGAAGCTATGACAACTTTGTTGTGCTGTACTGGTAATAAAGCGCTCAATAGTTTATAAGCAGTGCCGAATACTCCTTTTACGATTCGTGTAAGGAATGTTTTCACTGTTTAAATTTCCCATTCAATAACAGTTTTTCCCCAAGATGAAGTCAAATCTGCTTCAAACGCATTTGTAATTTCCTCAATACTGCGTACCGGGAAGCGTCCGCCTACTAATGTTTCTAAATAATCAACGACTTCAGGGTATTGAGCTAAAAAGTCCACAGTACGGGCAAAATCCTCGCGTCCGCTGCGGCTGCTGCCGATCAGCGTAATTCCTTTTTCAAGCACCATTCTCGTTTCAATTTCAACAGGGTATTCAGATACGCCTAAGAGCGCTACACAAGCTTCAGGATGAACATGGGCAATGATTTGCTCTATTGCGCTTTCACTGCCGCGTCCGCCTACACATTCAAAGGCATGATCGAGTCTGACATCCTCAGGAATGTCGTTAATTTGATAAGCTGCATCAACAAAAGAAAAATGATCAAGCTTGTAAGGTGTTTTTCCGAAGATAAACACTTTGCTGTCCGGATATTTCTTCTTCAGGAGAAGCGTCATGATAAATCCGAGATTTCCGTCTCCCCAGACACCGAATGTGTCGCGCTTTTTGTGTGCCATACGCTCAAAGCGGGAAAGCGCGTGAACTGCAATCGTAATAAGCTCAGTAAAGGCTGCGACATGCGGATTAATGCTGTCCGGAAGTTCAACGAGCCGATCCGGCGCCATGAACATGTAATCCTGCATAAATCCATCATAGCCGCTTGAACGGAATCTGCTGGAACGCAGGTAATTCTCCGCAATGACTTCATGCTCTTCAACCGGTGTATTCGGCACCATAACAACCCGTGTTCCGACTTTAAATGTGCCTGTCGGATCAAACATGACTTTCCCGATTCCTTCATGAATCAGAGCCATCGGCAGTTTTTTATCCATCGCTTCTTTGCCGCGTGAGCCAGTATAATAGCGCTGGTCGGCGGCACAGATCGATAAATGGGTGGGCCGGACGACGACCTTATCTGAATGGACAACTTTATCTTTATACGTCACTTCAAATTGTCGGGCAGAAACTAAACGATACGTTTGATTAATCATTGTGAAATTCGCTCCTGTAAAATGGCATTAGCCACTTTTAAGTCATATGGTGTTGTTACTTTAATATTAAAGACTTCACCGCGGACCAGCTTCACTTTTTCACCTGCTAACGAACAGATCTTGCAAGCATCAGTCAGGACAGCTTTTTGTTCATCGGACAGTTTATTATAAAGCTCGACCAATTTGCTGATCCGGAAGCTTTGCGGTGTTTGCCCTTGATACATGTGATCGCGGACAGGAATATCAGAAATAAATTCCTGGTCTTCTGAAGCGATAATCGTATCAATGGCTGAGATCACAGTATCGACCGCACCGTATTGAAGAACAGCATCAATGTTTTCGTCGATAATGCGATGAGTCAGAAATGGACGTACAGAATCATGAGTGATGATCACGTCATCATCCTGAATGCCGAATTCTTTTTCAATATAGCGGATGCCGCTCATAATAGACTCATTACGGTCACTGCCGCCTTCAACAACAACCAGGCGATCATCCTGCCCGATGAATTTCTTTAAAATGTCTTTTGTATGGTTAATCCACTCTTTAGGTGAAACGATTAAAATCTTATCGAAACGGTCATTTAATAAAAACTTTTCAACCGTATGAATGATAATAGGGCGTTTATTTAACGGCAAAAACTGTTTTGGCATATTGACGTTCCCCATGCGGGAACCTTTTCCACCGGCTAGAATCTCAGCATAAATCATAAAATGACTCCTTCCTTACTACAACTCATAATGTTTTATAAAAGGTTTTCATATTATTTGCAATACCGACCTCTATTATATATAAAGATCAGCTTGATTTCTCATTCACATAGCTTAAAAGCTGCTTACTGGCATTCCCTCTAGAGTACAGATTCCACTCACGTGAAAAGCGCTCTACTTCGGATTGGAGCTTGTCCATATCTTTCAGCTGCTCCAAGAGCATTCCTGAATCACAGCAAGGCACCCCGGGGATCACCTCTGTATAATGCCGAATTAAACCGCGGGTTTTGTTGTAAGCTTCCATATCATACGTATAAAACAAAATGGGTTTGTCCAGCAGCGCAAATTCAAATGGGACAGAAGAATAGTCTGATATTAACAGATCACTCATTTTTAAAAGGTCTGCAAGAGGGAGATCTGACACATCTTTTATCCACGCACTATCCTCAGGTAATTCAGCAGATTGCTTCATAACAGGATGCAGTTTTACTGCAAGTATATATTCACCTTTTAAATCATGCTGCAGCTGTTTTTCTGAAAACGGCAGCGAAAAACTTTCGAACTGGTCGTCCCTAAAGGTCGGCGCATACAAAATGATTTTTTTCTTCACTGGCAGATGATATTTGCTTTTAAGGTCATTGCTGTTTTCCTGCTCCTCATAGTAAGCATCGGTTAAAGGCACACCAAACCGAAGAAATTTATCACCTTTTATATCGAAAAATTCCTTAAATATGTCAGCCATATGTTCAGAACCAACGACAATCCTGTCAAATGAAGCATACACTTTTCGAAAGCGTCTTACGTCAGCCCGAGAACGATTCTGTGTGTTGATATCCTTTAACCCAAATCGCTTAAACGCCCCGTTCGCATGCCAAACTTGGATACACTCGATATCAGGCCTGCTGGTCAGAACAGTTGTCAAAACAAAATAGTTATCAACAATCACAGTCTTACTGCTCAGCATAGAAAAGACCGCTTTACATATATGAAGCGGGTGTTTTTCGTTAATAACCGAAACAGTAAGCTCAGGAAATTCTTTTTCCAGCGACTTGGCATGCTGGGTCAGCAGTACATGAATGGGAAATGAAAAGTGCCCCTTCTTGTATTCCTTTAATATGGCACGGGCATTATCAGGAAAGGAAACCAGAAGCGTCACTTGATTGCCCGGCTTGACCCAAAACAGGAATGCGCCAATGACTTTGATGAACAAATAATAAAAAAACGCAAACCAGGATTTCAATCTGTCATCAGCTCAAAACGGCTTTCACAGATTGTCCGCAGGCTCAGCGAATGATTCATGCATTTCATTACATACCATAGCTCCTTTAAGGCCGATTACAGATGGCGTGATTGATCTTTGACCTGTCCTGTATATTGCGGCTTTGCTGAAGCCCGTTCATGTTTCAGCACGGCTGTAACATACTTAGGAATGCTCAGCATCCTTCTCCAGCGGGCAGGGTTGGTAATCAGCCTGTACATCCATTCAAGGTGAAAACGGATAAAAAATGAGGGCGCTCTTTTTACATTGCCGCTGAACACATCAAAGCTTCCGCCCAGCCCTACAGCAACAGCCTGAGGGAATAAATGGCGGTATTTATGGATAAAGAACTCCTGATTAGGATAACCTAATGCGACAAATATCATATCAGGATTTGAGGCCGCAATTTTGTCCGCCACCTCACGCTGATCTTTCACATAGCCGTCAGAGTATCCGGCAATTTCAATCCCGGGAAAATCACGTTTAACTCGCTCAATTGTTTCCGCAATCACATGCTTAGCCGCACCGTAAAAGAAAACCCGTTTTTTCTTTTGGTCGGCTTTCTCAAGCAGAGACGTAAACAAATCATAACCGGCGATTCTGGATTGAAGAGGTTTTCCAATCATTTTGGAAACCATTACAACACCAATTCCATCCGGCAAAATAAAATCAGCAGACGAAAGAACCGCTTCATAACGCGGATTCTGCATTGCTTCAAATCCGATTTCAGGATTCGCTGTTACGATGAACGCACCTTTATTCTGATCTAAATATGACGTTTCTAAATGTGATACAAATGAAGTCAGTTCACTGTCTACAAAATCTAATTGATTAATGGGTTTCGTTTGCATCGTATCAACCCTCCTTTTCATCTATATGTCTATAAAAAACACGTGTCATTCGTATAGTTTGATTAAAGACTCTTTGCCTGAAAACATCTTACTCTATTTTACCACAAAAATCTTTAGGAACTTTTAACATTCACATTACAATTCCTTCACGTTTTGACGATGAATTAATATGAGGAGGGTGTACAGAATAAATGACGCAGCAGAAAGAAAATCGTTTCACTTAAAAACGCGACAAAAGAATCGATTTTTCCGAAAAAGAAAACTTGTTATAATGGGTATGGATGAGATATTAGGCCTGTAAAAATTATACATCAATACAACGGTGATACCAAAAAATGCTGGTGATTGACATTTTTAAAGAGCCTTAACTTTTATAGGAACTTATGCTATTATTGTTCATTATTAATGGTACGTAAAAAATATGTCGAAATTATAAACAATCTGTTAAGGTTTTTGGTTTTTTTCTGGTACTCTCAGTTGAAAACGGTTGGAAGGTGATGTTATCTAATGAAGAAAGTGATAACGTACGGAACATTTGATTTATTTCATTACGGACATATGAAGCTGCTTGAAAGAGCAAAAAATCTGGGTGATTACTTAGTCGTAGGATTGTCTACAGATGAATTTAATCTTCAAAAACAAAAAAAATCGCATCATTCTTATGAACATCGAAAATTCATTTTAGAAACAATCGATTTTGTGAATGAAGTGATTCCCGAAAAAAACTGGGAACAAAAAATCTCAGATATTCAAAAGTACGATATAGATACATTTGTCATAGGTGATGACTGGGAAGGGAAATTTGACTTCTTAAAGGAATATTGTGAGGTCATTTACCTTCCAAGAACAGAAGGCATTTCAACTACCCAAATCAAAAAAGACATGGCTAGCTTATAGAAGCACTAACTAAAAGAGGCTTGAAGTAATTCAGTTGCTTCTTTTTTTCTTGTTTGCACAAATATAAATTTTTCACTCTTTAAGGAGTTCATGATGAAATCTTTTATTTTTAAAAAATGCAGAAGTTTATTAGTCAGGACTTATTCAGTTCTTTTTAAGATTTTTGCTCTTCTGCCGAGAAACAACAAATTAATTTTATTTGAAAGCTATTCTGGAAAACAGTTTAGCTGCAATCCACGAGCAATCTACGAATATCTGCAGGAAAATAAAGATCAATATGATTTTAAACTGATATGGAGCATTGATAAACGATATCTGTCGGCATTAGATGGCGTTGATGCAGCATATATTAAAAGGTTTTCTCTTAAGTGGATTTGGTACATGGCTACAGCAAAATATTGGATTACAAACAGCCGGCTTCCTTTATGGATTCCAAAACCCAAAAACACATTGTATGTACAAACGTGGCATGGCACTCCGTTAAAAAAACTAGCTAATGATATGGACGAAGTGCACATGCCCGGAACCACAACTGAAAAGTATAAACAGAATTTTCTGCAGGAAGCTAGCAAATGGGATTATTTGATTTCTCCTAATGCTTATTCGACTGAAATTTTTAAACGTGCGTTTCAATTTAAAAAACAAATTTTAGAAACTGGTTATCCGAGAAATGACATTTTGTATTCTTCAAATAAGGAATCATTAATTAAGAAGATAAAGCAAGAGTTGAGAATTAGCGGCGATAAAAAAGTTATTTTATATGCGCCAACTTGGAGGGACAATGAATTTAAGAAAGTTGGGCAGTACAAATTTAAACTCCAATTTGATCTAGAGGAAATGAAGAGGGAACTTGGGGACTCTGTGGTTATCCTTCTAAGAATGCATTATCTAGTATCAGAAAAAT
>NZ_JAVAXX010000123.1:0-17929 GCF_042709275.1 Bacillus sp. LR_5
AAAGGGCTTTTTTTTATTTCTTCGAATAAATACTATAAATGAAAACTATGATGTCAGAAAGGATGATTACATGGCCGCTGCCAGCCCGACAGCACATGATGTTTATCTTTTTCACGAAGGCAGTCTGTTTAAAAGCTATCAGCTGTTTGGCTCGCATTACCGCGAGCTGAATGGCAAAAGCGGATATGAATTCTGTGTGTGGGCACCTCATGCGTCGGAAGTACGAGTGGCTGGAGATTTTAACAGCTGGTCTGGAGAAGAGCATGTGATGCACAGAGTGAATGATAGTGGTATTTGGACGTTATTTATTCCAGGTTTAGGAGAAAAGGAACGATATAAATATGAAATCGTGACGAATAACGGTGAGATCAGGCTGAAGGCAGATCCATACGCTATTTATTCAGAAGTCAGACCAAACACAGCGTCATTTACTTACGATTTGGAAGGGTACAGCTGGCAAGATCAAAAATGGCAAAAGAAACAGAAGGCTAAGACGCTGTATGAAAAACCTGTTTTCATTTATGAACTGCATCTTGGGTCTTGGAAGAAGCATTCTGATGGCAGGCATTATTCCTATAAAGAATTAAGTCAGACGCTTATCCCTTATATCAAGGAGCATGGGTTTACCCATATTGAACTGCTTCCGGTGTATGAGCATCCATATGATCGTTCATGGGGGTACCAAGGAACGGGGTATTACAGCCCGACAAGCAGGTTTGGCACGCCGCATGATCTGATGAAGTTTGTTGATGAATGTCATCAACAAAATATCGGAGTCATTTTGGATTGGGTCCCCGGACATTTTTGTAAAGATGCACATGGCCTTTATATGTTTGATGGAGAACCGCTTTATGAATACAAAGAAGAACGTGATCGGGAGAACTGGTTATGGGGCACGGCAAACTTTGACCTGGGGAAACCGGAAGTTCATAGTTTTTTAATTTCGAATGCGTTGTACTGGGCGGAATTCTATCATATAGATGGATTTAGGGTTGATGCAGTGGCTAATATCCTGTATTGGCCAAATCAGGATGAACGCCACACGAATCCATATGCTGTTGATTTTTTAAAAAAACTCAATCAAACCATGAGAGAGGCTTATCCACATGTGATGATGATTGCGGAAGATTCTACAGAATGGCCTCAAGTGACAGGTGCCGTTGAGGAAGGGGGGCTTGGTTTTCATTATAAATGGAATATGGGATGGATGAATGACGTACTGAAATACATGGAGACGCCGCCCGAAGAAAGGCGGCATTGTCATCAGCTTATCTCTTTTTCATTACTGTATGCGTTTAGTGAACATTTTGTATTGCCGTTTTCTCATGATGAAGTCGTATACGGAAAAAAATCACTTCTTAATAAAATGCCTGGCGACTACTGGCAGAAATTTGCCCAGTATCGGCTTTTGCTGGGCTATATGACAGTGCATCCCGGAAAGAAATTGATCTTTATGGGATCAGAGTTTGCCCAATTTGATGAATGGAAAGATACAGAACAGCTTGATTGGTTTTTGGACTCCTTCCCCATGCATCAGAAAGCCAGCGTTTTTACGCAAGATCTTCTCCGCTTTTACCAAAAAAGCAAAATCCTTTATGAGCATGACCATCGTGCACAATCGTTTGAATGGATTGATGTCCATAATGACGAACAATCAATCTTTTCTTTTATTCGTTATGGCAAAAAGCACGGTGAGGCGCTTGTCATCATTTGTAATTTTACACCCGTGGTCTATTATCAATATGATGTTGGAGTTCCTTTTTTTACTCAATACATTGAAGTGCTTAACAGTGACAGTGAAACATATGGAGGCTCAGGGCAAATCAACAAAAAGCCATTATCGGCCAAAAAGGGAGCACTTCATCATAAACCGTGTTATATCACGATGACCATCCCCCCTTACGGTATCTCGATTTTACGGGCGGTTAAAAAAAGAGGAGAGATAAAAAGATGAAAAAACAATGTGTAGCCATGCTCCTTGCCGGCGGGAAGGGCAGCCGTCTCAGCGGATTAACAAAAAATATGGCCAAACCGGCTGTATCTTTCGGGGGAAAATACAGGATTATTGATTTTACCCTAAGCAACTGTTCTAATTCGGGCATAGACACAGTCGGGATTTTAACGCAATATCAGCCGCTTGAGCTGAATTCCTATATTGGGATCGGCAGTGCATGGGACCTGGATAGATATAATGGCGGCGTGACGGTTTTACCCCCTTATGCCGAGTCATCAGAAGTCAAGTGGTATAAAGGGACGGCAAGCGCCATTTATGAAAATCTCAATTATTTGAATCAGTATGATCCTGAGTATGTACTGATTTTATCAGGAGATCACATATACAAGATGGACTACGGCAAAATGCTTGATTATCACATTGAAAAGAAAGCAGATGTGACCATCTCTGTCATCGAAGTGGGCTGGGAGGAAGCAAGCCGGTTCGGCATCATGAAGGCCAATCCAGATGGGACGATCACACATTTTGATGAAAAGCCCAAATTCCCTAAGAGCAATCTTGCCTCAATGGGAATTTATATATTCAATTGGCCGCTTTTGAAACAGTATCTTGAGATGGACGATCAAAACCCTTATTCTAGCCACGACTTCGGCAAAGACATTATTCCTCTGCTTTTGGAAGAGAAAAAGAAGCTTTCTGCTTATCCGTTCAAGGGATATTGGAAGGATGTCGGAACGGTGCAGAGCTTGTGGGAAGCCAATATGGATTTGTTAAAAGAGGACTCGGAGCTGAAGCTGTTTGAACGCAAATGGAAAATTTACTCCGTCAATCCAAATCAGCCTCCGCAATTTATTTCATCTGATGCGCAGGTTCAAGATTCGCTTGTGAACGAAGGTTGTGTTGTATATGGAAATGTGTCTCACTCCGTTCTTTTTCAAGGTGTGACTGTTGGTAAGCATACGACTGTTACATCATCCGTCATAATGCCGGATGTGACGATTGGGGAGCATGTAGTCATTGAAAATGCCATTGTTCCTAATGGGATGGTGCTGCCGGATGGCGCAGTGATTCGCTCCGAAAAAGACATTGAAGAGGTGCTGCTCGTTTCAGAGGAATTTGTAGAAAAAGAATTGATTTAATTACTGAAGAGGGGGCAGAGTCAGTGTTCAATAATCAAATGTTAGGTGTTATAGATGAAACCACATATAAGCATTCTCTTCAGGATTTAACAGCAAAGCGGTCGCTCGGGGCGATCCCTTTTGCCGGCAGGTACCGACTGATTGATTTTATGCTTTCCAACATGGTGAATGCGGATATTAGGAGTGTTGCAATTTTTCCGAAGTATCGTTACCGTTCGCTCATGGATCACCTTGGGGCGGGTAAGGAATGGGATTTGCACCGGAAAAAGGACGGCCTCTTTTTTTTCCCGTCTCCCCATCTTCATCACGAATACGATGAATTCGGTTCCTTTCGCCAGTTTTCGGACCATCTAGATTACTTCCACAGAAGCACTCAGCAATATGCTGTAATCTCCAACAGCCATACCGTATGCAACATTCAATTTCAATATGTGCTGAAACGCCATCAGGAGGTTGGCTGCGACGTCACCGAGGTATTTCAGGACGGCCAGTCGCTGCAAATCTATATCATGTCAACAACGCTTTTAAAGGATCTGATCTACGGACATAGCGAAAAAGGCTATAAAACCATTCAGGAGGCTGTTGAAAAGGAATCTTCCGCCCTGACCATTTGCCCTTATGAATATTCAGGTTATGCCGCTGTCATTGATTCGGTGGAAAAATATTATACCCACAGTATGGAGCTCATTCAGCCTCGTTTTTGGCAGCAGGTGTTTTTGCCGCAGCAGCCTATCTATACAAAAGTGAAGGATGAGCCGCCTACGAAATACGGAAAGCACAGCACTGTCAAAAATTCTTTGGTGGCAAACGGCTGTGTGCTTGAAGGAGAGGTTGAAAACTGCATTTTGTTCAGGGCGGTCCATGTCGGAAAGGGTACGAAGCTGAAAAACTGTATTATTATGCAAAAAACGCAGATTGGCGAGGATTGTCTTCTTGAGCAGGTCATTTCGGATAAGGACGTTAAAATCGGCAAGGCGACGGAAGCTGTAGGAACAGCTGAGCAGCCGCTTGTATTAAGAAAAGGTTTGGTGCAAGGAGAGCTGATGAATTCTTGAAGATATTATTTGCTGTGTCTGAATGCACCCCATTTGTGAAATCAGGAGGTCTTGCCGATGTAGCAGGCGCTCTTCCGAAGGCGCTTGCGCGATTAGGCAATGAAGTATATGTGATGCTGCCGAAGTACAGCCAAATACCTGAACCGTGGAAAAAGCGTATGAAAAAAAAGGCTGAGTGTACGGTAGCTGTCGGCTGGCGTCAGCAATATTGCGGAATTGAACATATGGCCGAAGACGATGTGAATTATTACTTCATCGACAATGAGTACTATTTCAACAGGGATTCGTTGTACGGGCATTATGATGACGGTGAGCGGTTTGCCTTTTTTTCAAGAGCTGTGCTGGAGGCTGCCAAAGTTGTGAATGTTCCAGCCGATATTGTTCATACTCACGATTGGCATACAGCGATGGTCAATTATTTGCTGAAAGAGGAGTACAGAAAACATCCTTTTTATGAACGGATGAAAAGCGTGCTCACGATCCACAACCTGCAGTTTCAAGGCATATTCCCTCCTGATGTCACACATGACTTGCTGGGTCTTGAGATGGATCATTTTCATTATGAAAGGTTAGAATGCAACGGATTTGTTAATTTTATGAAAGCGGGCATCATTGCGGCTGATCATGTGACAACTGTGAGCCCCACTTACAGAAATGAAATCATGACGCCGTATTATGGTGAGCAGTTGGAACAGGTTTTGCAATATAGGGAAGATGATGTAACCGGCATATTAAATGGCATTGATGATACGTTCTATCAGCCGAAAAGCGATCCTTATATAGAGGCGCAATACGATTCAGGGGATCTTGCATGCAAGTTGGAAAACAAAACGAAGCTTCAGCGGCGGATGGGGCTTCCAGAGAAAAACGATATTCCGTTGATCAGTATGGTGACAAGGCTCACTAAACAAAAGGGGCTTGATCTTGTCCGCAGAATTATGCACGAACTTCTTGAGGAGCAAGACATACAGCTGGTTGTGCTAGGCACAGGAGAACGTGAATTTGAAGATTATTTCCGGTATGCAGAATTTGCTTTTCATGAGAAGTGCCGGGCTTATATCGGGTTTGATGAGCCGCTAGCCCATCAAATTTATGCGGGCTCTGATATGTTTTTGATGCCGTCGAAATTTGAGCCGTGCGGTTTGGGGCAGCTCATTGCTCTTCAATATGGCGCCATTCCGATTGTCAGGGAAACGGGCGGTCTTTACGACACTGTCCGTGCCTATCAGGAGGAAGAGGGAACGGGCAATGGCTTTACGTTTTCCGCCTTTAATGCGCATGATCTGAAATTTACGATAGAAAGGGCGCTGTCGTTTTATCGCCAACAGGATGTATGGAAGAGCATCGTGAAGACCGCTATGAATGCAGATTACAGCTGGGGGAAGTCGGCTAAAGAGTATCAGCGTATTTTCGAGCAGGTGACAAGGAGTGGACGGGATGTTCTCGAGTAAAGAACGCTTTGCAGACTTATTTTTAAAGCGTCTGGAAATGACGTGCGGAAAAAGCTTTAAAGATTCTGCCAAGCTGGATCAATATAAAACGTTGGGCAATATGGTCAGAGAGTATATCAGCGCTGATTGGATCGAGACGAATGAAAAAAGCAGATCAAATTCCGGGAAGCAGACATATTATTTATCAATCGAATTTCTGCTCGGTCAGCTCCTTGAGCAAAACTTAATGAATCTTGGTGTTCGTGATGTTGTAGAAGCTGGTTTAAAGGAAATCGGCATCAATTTAGAGGAAATCCTGCAGATAGAGAACGATGCAGGTCTCGGCAACGGCGGGCTTGGCCGCTTGGCCGCTTGCTTTTTAGATTCTCTTGCTTCGTTGAACCTGCCGGGGCATGGGATGGGCATACGCTATAAGCATGGTTTGTTTGAGCAAAAAATTGTAGACGGGCATCAGGTGGAGCTGCCTGAGCAATGGCTGAAAAACGGGAACGTATGGGAAGTAAGGAATGCGGATCAAGCAGTGGACGTGCCGTTTTGGGGCGAAGTCCATATGACAGAAAAAAGCGGGCGCCTGCATTTTCGCCACGAACAAGCGACAATTGTTACCGCTGTTCCTTATGATATCCCGATTATCGGCTATGAAACGGGCACTGTCAACACGTTAAGGCTTTGGAACGCCGAGCCCTATGCCCATTATCACGGCGGTAATATTTTGTCTTATAAGCGAGAAACAGAAGCGGTTTCTGAATTCTTATATCCCGATGACACCCATGATGAGGGAAAAATTTTACGGCTGAAGCAGCAGTATTTTTTAGTATGCGCAAGCTTAAAAAGCATTGTGAACAATTACCGTAAAACACATAAATCTTTATCCGGCCTGCATAAAAAAGTGAGCATTCATATTAATGACACTCACCCTGCGCTTGCGGTGCCTGAGCTGATGCGGATTTTGCTCGATGAAGAGAACATGAGCTGGGAAGAAGCTTGGCATATCACTGTACATACGATTTCTTATACAAATCATACAACATTGTCAGAAGCGCTCGAGAAATGGCCGATTCATTTGTTTAAGCCGCTGCTCCCGCGAATGTACATGATTATTGAAGAGATCAATGAGAGGTTTTGCCGCGCAGTTTGGGAAAAGTATCCGGGAGACTGGAAAAGGATAGAGAACATGGCGATTACAGCGCATGGTGTTGTCAAAATGGCTCATCTGGCCATAGTAGGCAGCTACAGTGTAAATGGCGTTGCAAAAATACATTCCGATATATTAAAGGAAAGGGAGATGCGCGACTTTCACTTGCTGTTTCCGAATCGTTTTAACAATAAGACGAATGGAATTGCCCACAGGCGCTGGCTGTTAAAAGCGAATCCAGGCTTGTCTGCCATCATTACAGAGGCGATCGGCGATGAATGGGTCAAACAGCCGGAATCACTGATCCGTTTAGAACCGTACGCCACTGACCCTGCATTTATTGAACAGTTTCAAAACAACAAAAGCAAGAAAAAACAAGAGCTTGCCGATTTGATTTTTTGCACGGCCGGGGTGGTTGTGAACCCTGAGAGCATATTCGACGTACAGGTGAAACGGCTTCATGCATATAAACGGCAGCTGTTGAATGTTCTTCACATTATGTATCTGTATAACCGCCTCAAGGAGGATTCGGGGTTTTCAATCTACCCGCAAACCTTTATTTTCGGGGCAAAGGCTTCACCAAGCTATTATTATGCTAAGAAAATCATTAAGCTGATCCATTCTGTCGCAGAAAAAGTCAATTATGATCCGGCGGTCAAACAGCTGATCAAAGTTGTTTTTTTAGAAAATTATAGAGTTTCTATGGCTGAGCGAATTTTTCCGGCATCAGACGTAAGTGAGCAAATTTCAACTGCAAGCAAGGAAGCGTCTGGTACAGGGAATATGAAGTTTATGATGAACGGGGCTTTGACGATCGGCACGCATGACGGCGCAAATATCGAGATCCTTGAGCGGGTGGGTCCTGACTGTATTTATACGTTCGGCTTAAAGGCGGATGAGGTTCTATCATATCAGGAAAACGGCGGCTATAGATCGAGGGAATATTATCAGCATGACAGGAGAATCAGGCAAGTAGCGGATCAGCTGATCAATGGTTTTTTTGAAGGAGAAGCAGATGAATTTGAATCGATCTTTGACTCGCTGCTTCCGCATAATGATGAGTATTTTGTGCTGAAGGATTTCAGCTCATATGCAGATGCGCAGGAGCGAATTCAAGCTGATTATCGAGAGCGAAGGAAATGGTCTGAGCGTTCGATTGTAAACATTGCTCATTCAGGATATTTCTCCAGCGACCGCACGATCCGGGAATATGCGAAGGACATTTGGGGCATCAAGCCGATGATGTGAAAAAGCCGCTGTATAAGCGGCTTTTTTTGTTCACAGATTCATTGAATTGATTGTAAAGGATAAGAACGTCGCAAATGCACTCCATAAAAAATAAGGCAAAAGAAGATAGCTTGCGGTTCTGCTGTATTTTTTGGCAATGATCAGTAATATGATTGCTGTGATGGCGACAAGCAGGCAGTCAAGCGATGCAGCCAGCAGATTTTTTTGCGTAAACTGAAAATAGCTGAAGGCTTGATTCAGCACGTAATTTATCAAAAGTGTAAACCAAAAGCTTTTCGCACCTTTAAATGAAAACGCAGCATATACTATGGCTGCTGAAAGGGAGATCAGGGCAAACAGGATGGCCCAAATGATGCCGATCGCAGTTCCGCTTGGCGTCCAGTCCGGTTTTTTCAATGAATTGTACCATTCTTGGTCCACAGGAAACAGGTAGCCTGCGGCTGAAAACAGCGCATATGTAATCACAAAAACGGCTAAAGCGCCGACAATCTTTTTCATATTTGCAACCTCCGCATGTATTTATTTACCCTTTATCTTATAAAGATCAAACCCCCGATATGCGGGGGAAATGATGGTCTTAAATAAGCAGCTGCAATGCGTTTGCTTTAATGCGTTCATATTCAAAAGCTGATTCTAATTCTTCCTTCGGTAAAGCAGACTTGCGGACGTATTTTTCGCGAATGACATCATAAAGCTCGTAAGGAAACAGCATATCAATAAACATGACTTGTTTTTGTTCTTCAGTTAATGGGGCTCTGGATTCGTATGCGTTCAGCATGACATGAAATGTTTCTTCATCCCAAACGCCCGTCGTATCCAAAAGCGGAATAATCATTTTGCGCAAATCGCGAATAGGCAGATCAAATGAAACGGTATCTAAGTCAATGACCCAAATCTGTTCATTTTCCCCTAAGAGTGTATTTCCGGTTCCGTAATCCTGGTGGCAAAGGTTAGGGCTTTTTTTCAGCTGTTCAGTCCATGGAACATAGGTCGACTGCAAAAGCCGGTCTTTGATGCGCAGCCCGTCTTCAATAAAGCCATCTATCTCCTGAAGATAAAGCTGTGAGAAAGGATCTTCTTTTTCCGCCTCCGCCATCAGCTTCCACGTTTCCATCTGTTTGCATCGTTTCGTGTAGTGATTCGGCCAGCGACCTAATTTGGTAAATACGGGAACGCCATTTGGCGGCTGATATCCGACGGAAGCTGTATGAAAATCAGCAAGGCCTTTCATGATAAACTCCAAGTCCTGCTTTACAGTCAGCTCAAACGGCCTTCCTTCGATCCAGTCATATACGACAAATAGAAATGAGCCGTGCTTGGAATATAGGCTGCCTTTTTTGTTTGGGAGTATGCCAGGAACATTCATGCCTTTTTTTGCTAAATAGTCCTGCGCGAAAATGGAAAACAACGCTTTCTTTTCTGGCCTGTGTATTCGTTTTAGACAAACCGCGCCGGAGTCTGTGTGGACCTTCCAGACAAGCGCCATCTGGTTTCCCTGAATGACGTCTATTTTTTCAGCCTGCACATCCCATCCTTGAAGCACATTTTCAGCCAGCTCCGTTAATTTTTTTGCATCTTCTGCTGATAAAGGAAGCTCTGATGAATTCCCCTCCTCAATGACTTCATGGTTTTCTGCCATTAAAGGACACATCCTTACCTGTTTTACTCCTACCTTATGAATCAAAAGGAAAAAATGATTGAGTTATTTGACTATATTTAATAGATGAATCTGGTTGTTTACCCGTTTTGTTTTTAGGGCAGTCCCATTCCGCACAAGTTGGTTGTTCAGCCGTATCATGATTCTAACTAGTTAAAAATCATGCAGGAATGGAGGCTATGTATGAAAATAGCACTGATCGCCACAGAGAAGCTTCCTGTCCCATCGGTTCGAGGAGGCGCCATTCAAATCTACCTAGAAGCGGTTGCCCCTTTAATTGCCAAAAAACATGAGGTGACTGTGTTTTCTATTAAAGATCCGAATCTCGCTGATAGAGAGAAGGTAGACGGTGTCCATTATGTGCATTTGGATGAAGACCGTTATGAAGAAGCCGTTGGAGCAGAGCTGAAAAAGAGCCGTTTTGATCTTGTGCATGTTTGTAATCGCCCAAGCTGGGTTCCGAAATTGAAGAAACAGGCGCCGGATGCTGTTTTTATTTTAAGCGTTCACAATGAAATGTTCGCTTACGATAAAATCAGCCAGGCGGAAGGCGAGATTTGCATCGACTCCGTAGCGCAGATTGTTACGGTCAGCGATTATATCGGACAGACGATCACAAGCCGTTTTCCGTCAGCACGATCAAAAACAAAAACGGTGTATTCTGGTGTGGATTTAAAAACGTACCACCCTCGCTGGACGAATGAAGGGCAGCGGGCTCGCGAAGAGATGCGTAGCGAGCTGGGGCTTCACGGCAAAAAAATCGTCTTGTTTGTCGGCCGGCTTAGCAAAGTCAAAGGCCCGCACATATTATTGCAAGCTTTGCCGGACATCATTGAGGAGCACCCCGATGTCATGATGGTGTTTATCGGGTCAAAATGGTTCGGAGATAATGAATTAAATAACTATGTCAAACATCTTCATACCCTTGGTGCGATGCAAAAGGATCATGTCACATTTATTCAATTTGTGAAGCCAAAGGACATTCCGCGCCTTTATACCATGTCAGATGTATTTGTATGCTCTTCGCAATGGCAGGAGCCTTTAGCAAGGGTGCATTATGAAGCGATGGCTGCGGGACTTCCTATTATTACAAGCAATCGGGGAGGCAATCCAGAGGTCATAGAGGAAGGGAAAAACGGCTACATCATTCATGACTTTGAAAATCCTAAACAATATGCCGAACGTATCAATGATTTGCTGAGCAGCTCGGAAAAGCGGGAACGGCTTGGGAAATACAGCCGCCGTGAGGCAGAAAGCAATTTTGGCTGGCAGAGGGTGGCTGAAAATCTGCTCAGCGTCTATGAAAAGAACAGATAGAAGGGGTGAACAGAGTGTACCAAAAAGAGCATGAAGAACAGATTGTGTCCGAAATTCTCAGTTATTATCCGTTTCATATCGACCATGTGGCGCTGAAATCGAACAAAAGCGGGCGCAAAATCTGGGAAGTCGAAACTGATCATGGCCCAAAGCTGCTAAAAGAAGCGCAAATGAAACCGGAGCGGATGCTTTTTATCACTCAGGCACACGCCCATTTACAAGAGAAAGGGCTGCCGATAGCGCCGATTCATCAAACAAAAAATGGCGGGAGCTGCTTGGGCACGGATCAGGTTTCTTACAGCTTATATGACAAAGTGACAGGAAAAGAAATGATTTACTATGATGCAGAGCAAATGAAAAAAGTCATGTCATTTGCCGGCCATTTTCATCATGCCTCAAAAGGATATGTTTGCACAGATGAAAGCAAGAAGAGAAGCAGGCTGGGAAAATGGCACAAATTGTACCGATGGAAGCTGCAGGAACTTGAAGGGAATATGCAGATCGCGGCATCCTATCCTGATGACGTATTTTCGCAAACTTTCTTAAAACATGCTGATAAAATGCTGGCAAGAGGAAAAGAAGCTCTTCAGGCGCTTGATGACTCAGAATACGAAACCTGGACAAAAGAAACGCTCGAGCATGGCGGATTCTGTTTTCAGGATTTTACATTGGCACGTTTGACAGAGATCGAAGGGGAGCCTTTTTTAAAGGAGCTTCACTCGATTACCTACGATTTGCCGTCAAGAGACCTTCGTATTCTGCTGAATAAAGTGATGGTTAAGCTTTCTGTATGGGATACTGATTTCATGGTTGCACTGCTTGCGTCCTACGACGCAGTGTATCCACTCACAGAAAAACAGTACGAGGTACTTTGGATTGATCTCGCGTTTCCGCATTTGTTCTGTGCAATCGGGCACAAATATTATTTGAAGCAAAAGAAAACGTGGTCAGATGAGAAGTATAACTGGGCGTTGCAAAACATGATTTCTGTTGAAGAATCTAAAGATTCGTTTTTGGATAAACTGCCGGAACTGTATAAAAAGATAAAAGCGTATCGGGAGGCGAATTGACATGAGGTCATCGAGACAAAAAGCCTCTATTTCTAAACTGGATCTCGACCAATTCGTATTTACACCGCCTGGACCGATGGGATGGCAGGCTCATGACTCAACCTCAGCTGAGAAGGAAGAAGAGGAGAAGCATTTAGATGTGGGCAGCATTCGAGAGCTCCCTCACATCAATGCACCGAAAGAATATCAAGAAGAAACGAAGGAAAAGGAAACAGATCACAAAATCGTCGATGATGAAGAAGAAACGAAATTCGAAACCACTCTGGAGCCTGAGGAGGAGCGTGATTCGAAACGCTCAGTGTCCCCATATGAAGAAGAGGAGGAAGATGAAGAACCAGACTTAGCGGAAGAAGCTAAAGTGGAAATCATCATTCTTCCAAGTGAATCTAAACCAGCTCCATGGTTTTCTCAAACCGTAAAGCGCAAGGCATAAAGTCACATTTATGCCTTTTTTCATGTTTTCTGCAGCAAAAAAACAGCCCGTTTTGCAACACGAGCTGTAGGTTTTATGTTTTTGCTTTCACAAAAAGCTGATTGATAGATGATAAATCAAAATTTTGCGTCAGAAAAGGCGGCGGAAATTGTTTGTTTTTCGGAGTGAGAACGGATTGGTAAACAGTATTGAGCCTTTTGGCCGCATGGGTAAAGGTAAATAAAGCTTCTACATGCTGTCGGGCGTTTTTTGTCATTTTGCTCATTAATTCTTGATCTGTAAAGGCTCTGTCAATTGCTTTTGCAAATGAAGAAGGTTTGTTGTATCTGTCGATGACAAGGCCGGTGACTTCGTCTTTTACGACTTCACCGTTTCCGCCCCGATTTGTGGTAATTAAGGGCGTGCCGGCCGCCATTGCTTCATAATTCACACGGGCGAGGGGTTCGTTCCACTGAGAGCTGCACACAAATACATCTGCCATCAGAAAAAGGTTTGGGATGTCGTCTGCGGGAATGAATTTTGTAAAGATTATGTGGTCTCTGTATGGCAGCGCCAGCGTGCGCAGATAGGTGACATATTGGTTTTCGCTGTCATCGCTGAACCACTTCCCGCCTGCTATGACCAATACAGCATCAGGGTGCTGCTGCAAAATCCTTCTCATGCTGTGAATGAGAAGGTGAGGTCCTTTTGTTGGGCTTAAGCGGCCGGCGAATAAAATAACTTTTTTATCTTCAATACCGTATTTTTTCCGGTATGTTTTTCTGACAGCCGAGCCTTTCATCGTCCAGACGGGCGGATAAGAGTTTAAATCAACGCCGGAATACACAACTTTTGTGATGTCCTCGGCTTCAGGGAAACGTTCAATGACGGTTTGTTTAATAAATTCGCTCACAGTTGTGATCATGGAGACATTGTCGAGTACTTCTTTTCCTTGCGCGAAGGTCATCTTTTTTTCAGAAAACATTTCGTTATGCAGGCTCAGAACGATCTTGCTGTTTGGTGAGGCTTTTTTATATAAAGAGACATTTAAAGGCCTGTTGAACACATGAATGAGGTCAAAGGAAGAGGCTCGCAGCTCTTCGGCTACCGCCTCGCGGTAATGTTCTTTTGGCAGATGGATATAATGTACGCCGTCTTTTGTTTCTCTTTTTGGAAGCGCTGGATCTTCTATTGAAAAAATGGTCAGGTCGTACCTGCTGCTGAAATAGGGCGTGACACCGTCAATCATCATTTGAATAGCGCCGCCGCGTACTGCGGGCGCCGGCAGCTTTTCTGTACAGATAAAGGCAAGCTTCATTTTTATTCCCCCTGATACAGCGACGATAAATAGGCGATTTCGTTGGTCAAGCCATCCTTTAAGGATGTGGCGGGATCATAATGCAAGAGCTGTTTTGCTTTTGAAATATCCGCCCACGTGTTGCTCGGTTCCCCTGCTATTTTGTCCGAAAAGTGCAGTGTTGCTTTTCTCCCGGAAATATCCTCAATGAGGGAGACAACTTTTAAGACTGAGGCACGCTCTGCGCCGCCGATATTTACTGTTTCACCAATAAGGTGGGGTTTCCCAAGAACAGCGGTGATGCCTTTGACACAGTCGCTGATATAAGTGAAATCTCTTGACTGCTGCCCATCACCGAAGATGGTAAGCGGCTTTTGCTGAAGGTGCTGCTTAATGAGCCGGTGAAAAGCCATATCCGGCCGCTGTCTTGGCCCGTATACGGTAAAAAAACGGAGAATCACAATTGGAATGCCAAAGCTCTGTTTATACACATGGCAAAGCTTTTCTCCCGTAAGCTTTGTTACCCCGTACGGAGATAAAGGAGAAAGCGACGTGTTTTCGCTGACTTTTCCTTGTTTTTCGCCATAGACGGAAGAGGTGGATGCAAAGACGAACGTTTGAATAGAATGTTCCCGGCACGCCTCGAGGAGCCTTTGGAGCGCTTGGATATTATGTGCGGCATATGGGTGAAAATGATTGCCCCAGCTTGAGCGGACACCCGGTATGGCCGCCAAATGAAAGATGACGTCCACTCCTTCCAGTAAGGGAGTAAGATCCGCTGTCAGCAGATTTTCCTTTATGAACGTAAATCGCTTTTCCGGCAGCAGGTTTTTAAGGTTTTTTAGTTTCATGGAAAATGGAGTAGGACCGATAAAGTCATCGATTCCGATAATGTTATGTTTCTTATCTTTTAGTAATTCTTCGCAGAGGTGGGAGCCGATAAAGCCCGCTGCTCCTGTGACGAGTATTTTCATGGACGGCCAACTCCCGTACAGATCAGGCCGCAAGCCTCGATCAGTTCTTTTTTCAGTACGTTGCGCCCGTCTATCACAAGACGCCCTTTCATGATATCTGCAGCCTTTTTCCAATCAAACGCTAAAAACTCAGGCCATTCTGTCGCCAAAAATAAAAAGTCGCTTTTTTCGATCGCATCAAAAGCTTGAGAATGCTGAGTTACATGTTGCCGCAAATGTTCTGGAAGTACAGCTTCAGGATCATATGCATGAACATCACATCCCAGCTCCGCCAGCCTTTCCATCAGTCTGACAGCCTGAGAATTCCTGATGTCATCGGTATTCGGTTTGAAGGAAATGCCGAGTACAGCCGCTTTCTTGCCTTGAAGTGTTTCGAAGAATGACTGTATTTTTTTGATATATAGGCCGAGCTGGGTGTCATTAATGTGCTGCACGGCCCGGAGCAGGAAGGTCTCCGTGTTTTTTTCCTGGGCAGCAAATTGCAGCGCCTGCAGATCCTTTGGAAAACAAGAGCCTCCGTATCCGATGCCTGCCTGCAAAAAGTGCTTTCCGATCCTTGGGTCTAGACCGATAGCGCGGGAAATATCTGAGATATCTGATTGATAGGCTTCACATATGCGGGCCATTTCGTTAATGAACGAAATTTTGGCCGCTAAAAAGAAATTGTTGGCATATTTGATCAGCTCCGCTCCCGCTAAGCTTGTAACGATAAAAGGGGTATCAATGTGTTTGTAAATGGATTTGACGATGGCTGCCGATACGTGATCTTCTTCCTGAACACCGATGACTGTTTTGTCAGGATGCAGCATGTCATATAAGGCATTGCCTTCCCGCAGAAACTCCGGATTGGATACGATATTAAAGAGGTTTTTAGACACTCCGGAGGCAATCAGCTGTTTTGCTATGTTTTCATTTGTCCCGGGCGGAACAGTGCTTTTCGTAATAATGGTTTTATACGATCGGATTGCCTCGCTTAAATCACCGATGACGGACTGCAGGGCTTTCGTATCAGCTGATCCGTCCGAACGCGGCGGAGTTCCGACTGCGATAAAAATAACGGGACATTCCTCCATGCTCGATTTCACTTCAGAAGAAAACGAGAGATTGCCGCAACGAAGTATTGCATCTGAAAGCCCAGGCTCGTAAAAGGGAATGACTCCTTTTTTCAGCTGCCCGATTTTTTTGACGTCTTTGTCTGTGCATATCATGTCATGTCCGATGGATGCCAGTGCCGCTGATAGGGTTAAACCGACATACCCGGCGCCAACCACACAAATTTTCATCACCTGAGCTCCTTTACAAGATTACTGGTCATATATCAATATCCTATTAAAAAAGGGCTGGTTCGTGATTCCGCTTTCTGCCCAGTTGCTTCCGCCTAATTTCAGATGTACAAACATCGGGATGCGCTCTTGGAATATCATGTAATAAACATGAGCTGAGGGGAAAATACCATGATAAAAAAAGCGATCATTCCTGCAGGCGGATTCGGCACGAGAAATCTACCGGTGACGAAGGTGATTCCGAAAGAAATGTTTCCAGTAGGATCTAAGCCTGTGATTCATTATCTTGTTGAAGAATTAAAGGAGTCAGGCATTGAGGACATTTTGATGGTTGTATCGAGCCATAAAAATCTGATTGTCGACTATTTTGATTCCTCTTTGGCACTTGAGGCTTTTTTGGCCTCTAAGAATAAACTGCATTTGCTTAGAGAGCATCCCATTCCGGATATACGGATTCACTATGTGCGGCAGCCTTATGCAAAGGGTCTTGGCGACGCCATTTCTTTCGGAAAGCAATTTGCAGGCGGAGAGCCTTTTGCCGTCGTTTTGCCAGATGATCTGATTTTTTCCGCCAATCAGCCGGCTTTGGGGCAGCTGATTGAAGCATATACGAAATATCAGTCCAGTGTAATCGGCTTAAAAGAAACAAAAACGGAGGATTTACATCATTACGGGGTGATAAAAGGGGAGCCTGTTGAAAAAGGGCTTTATCGCATACAGGATATTGTGGAAAAGCCTAAACAAAACCCTCCGTCTCATTTTGCCGCAGCAGGGCGTTATATTTTCACACCGGATATTTTTAATGAGCTGGAGGCATTAGAATTTGATAGCGGAGGAGAAGTGCAGGTAACGGATGCGATAAAAGCTTCGCTCGGGGCATGTACCGTATACGGGAAATTGCTAGAGGGCGAGCGGTATGACATCGGCCTGCAAAAGGATTATCTGAAGCTGATTTACGATATGCTGAAAACGGAAAAGAACCCCCAATAATTGGGGGTTCAATCAGCGTGGAGATCGCCGAATGTGGTCATGATTCCCTCTTCGTCAAGTTCTTCTTCATAGCGCTCATGGGCTCTGCTTTGATAAACGGTAATTTCTTTTCCAGTGATATCTGTAGCGATGAAATTTTCGTAAGACTCCGTATTGCCGATATTCTCTTCGGCATTCATCGTCATATCATCATAGCTGAGCGGAGGGTTTTCCATATCCTGCGGCGTTTGTGAGTTACCATATTTTTCGACATCCTGATAGGAATCCTCACTGTCATATGGCGCTCTGATTTCTTCATCATCATCAAACTCAAATTGCCCGAATGGTGTTTCTTCTTCAATCGGACGGTCTTTGGAAACCACGTCCTGTGACGAATACTCCGCGAGGGTTGTGGCAGTCGGAAGCACTTCAAGTCGTTCGAAAGGGATTTCCTTTCCGCTGACTTCACAAATGCCATACGTACCATTTTCTATCGCCTTCAATGAATGCTCAATGTCCCGAAGGTGCTCTCGCTCATGCAAGTCTAGAGCGATGTCTTTCTCACGCTCGTAAAGTTCTGTCGCCTGATCGCCGGGATGGTTGTCGTATGCCGAAAGCTCACCCCACGAATCATAAGGAAAGGCTGAGTTAAGCTGAAAATGATCATTGTCTTTGAAACGGTTTAAGATATCTTTTTTCGTTTGTTCCAGTTCATTTTTTAAATGCTGAAGCTGTTCTTTCGTAAGCAATGTGATCGCCTCGTTTCTCTGTGATGCATACCTTTAGTATGAACAGATCGCCTGAGAACTTTCATAAATGGCGGGTGGAGGAATATAGGAGGTTTTCCTTTTATGGTAAGCGGATACAACCTTTGCTATCAGTGGAGAAAGAAATTTAAGCTTTGTTTCTTTTTCATTTCTGCAATTAGGTTTATAATAGGTAAGGCAGGCCATTTGGACTGCATGATC
>NZ_JAVAXX010000124.1:0-17888 GCF_042709275.1 Bacillus sp. LR_5
GTGTTCTCGTCGAGCTGACAAAAGTTATTATATACAGGTCACCCCCTGTTTGTAAAGAGAAAAATTAAATTTTTTATTTTCAAACTTTTTAACTCCTTTTTTAACTGAAAAAGCCTCCCAACTAAAGCCATTTATTTTATGATAGAGACAAGCAAAGCAAGAGAGGAGAAACCAATATGATACTAGTCAGTTCTTGCCTTGGAGGCATTGAATGCAGATATAACGGCTCTCACGCAGCGTCGGAGAAAATCAGAAAACTAGTCGATGAAAAGAAAGCAGTCATGGCTTGCCCTGAACTTCTCGGCGGCTTCTCTACCCCACGCGAACCCGCAGAAATCATAGGAGGCACTGGCGAGGATGTCCTCAATGGAACAGCGAAAATCGTGACAGCTTCAGGAGAAGACGTCACAGAACTATATATGGAAGGCGCCGCGAAAACATTGGCTTACGCAAAAGAAATCAACGCTTCTGCCGTCATATTAAAAGAAAACAGTCCATCTTGCGGAAGCGGTTTTATCTATAACGGCACATTCTCTGGCAAAAAAATCACCGGCAGCGGAGTAACCGCCGCACTGTTAAAACAAGCGGGCTACCGCGTCATTTCGGAAAACGAGCTTAACGACATATTGTAAGGAGGCCACCCCATGACTCAAGACATTTCTTTATCCTTCTATAAGCCTGAACACTTGCCCGAGCTCCAATCATTCACGCTCACCAACGATGACAAACGCTTTACCTCCCTCCCGAAAGAGGTGCTGTCTCAGGCTCTGGGCATACAGGACCGATACCCGGTTGTCATCTTAAAAGACGACCTTCCAGTCGGTTTTTTCATTTTACATGCATCAAAAGAAACGCTTGCTTCCTATTCTAACAATCCATTTGCTTTACTGCTCAGCTCCCTGTCTTTAACCGCTGTGCATCACGGAAAAGGCTATGCGAAAAAAGCCATGCTTTTGCTTCCCGCTTTTGTGAGCGGATATTTTCCATGGTGCGACGAAATCATCTTGGCCGTCAATCATCTGAACATACGCGCAAAACACCTTTATATGAAAAGCGGGTTCCTTGATAAAGGACGGCGAAGAATCGGGCCGCTTGTAGAACAGTTGATCCTTCATCATTTCTTATAGTCTTAAGTGAAATAAAATTTCAAAAATTTAAAAACATAGTTGAAATATCATAACAGAAATGAATATACTGAATATTGAGATATATCATTTTAAAACAGGGGGCATCCTCATGTCAGAACCATTAAACCTTCACCGTCTTACAACGGAATCACGCAATAGTCAAACAGTTGAAATCCACAAAGCAAACACTCTCGGCATCCTTAAAATGATCAACAACGAAGATATGAAAGTCGCTGCAGCCGTTCAGGAGGTTCTCCCCGACATCAAAACAGCTGTAGACTGCGCATATGAATCGTTTCAAAATGGAGGCCGGCTCATATATACAGGCGCCGGCACAAGCGGCAGACTCGGCGTCATGGATGCTGTTGAATGTCCTCCCACCTACAGCGTAAGCCCAGATCAGGTCATCGGAATCATGGCTGGAGGCCCCGAAGCCTTTTTACAGGCAGCAGAGGGCATTGAAGACAGTGAAGAAGCAGGAGCTGAAGATTTAAGAAACATACAGCTCACTTCAAATGACACCGTCATTGCCATCGCAGCAAGCGGCCGCACACCCTACGCCGCAGGCGCCCTAAGATACGCCCGTAAAGTCGGAGCACACACCATCGCCCTTACTTGCAATGAAAATTCCGCCATCAGCAAGGATGCGGATCACAGCATTGAGGTTGTCGTCGGACCTGAGGCCATTACAGGATCAACACGTATGAAAGCCGCAACCGCACATAAAATGATTCTAAACATGATATCTACCGCTGTAATGGTCAAAATCGGCAAGGTTTACGAAAACTTGATGGTAGACGTCAACGTTAGCAACAAAAAACTAAAAGAACGCGCCATCAGCATCATCCAAAGCCTTACAAACGCTTCATACGACACAGCAAGATACACTCTGGAACAAGCCGATCATCACGTCAAAACAGCAATCGTCATGCTCAAAACAAGCACAGATCAGAAACAAGCAAAGACATTACTCGATGAAGCAAACGGTTTCATTGACAAAGCAATCGAACATTACCATCCATGATAAGGAGAGAACTAGAATGGCCACAGGCGGTTTAGCGATCATCCAATCAATGAAGCATAAGCTCCCTCCATCCGAGCGCAAACTTGCAGATTATATCCTAGCCCATCCCCACAAAGCAATCGAAAGCACGGTCAACGAAATCAGCGCCTTAGCCAATTCAAGTGACGCTGCCGTCATCAGGCTCTGCAAATCACTCGGTTTGAAAGGATTTCAAGATTTAAAAATGAGAGTAGCAGGCGATCTGGCAAAGCCTACTTTTCAGGGCTACCGGGATATTGTTCCCCACGAGCCGCTGCCCTCCATTTCCGAAAAAACGGCCGGCAATGCCATTCAAGCCATTCAGGATACTTCAGACCTGATGGACTACAAAGAGCTTGAGCGAGCGGTTTCTATGCTTCTCAAAGCTCATACCGTGCATTTTATCGGCCTCGGGGCTTCCGGCATTGTCGCCAAGGACGCCCAGCAAAAGTGGCTTCGCATTCATAAACAAGCAACCGCGTTTACAGACACTCATCTTGTGGCATCTTTAATCGCAAATGCAGATAAAGACGACATCGTATTCGCCATCTCGTTTTCAGGAGAGACACTGGAAATCATTGAACTGTTTGCCATGGCTAAGGAAAAAGGCATCACAACGATCAGCCTCACACAATTCAGTCAGACATCCGTCTCCGCACTGGCTGATGTCCCTTTGTATACAGCCCATTCCAATGAAGCCTTGATTCGAAGTGCAGCCACTTCCTCCCGCCTCGCCCAGCTTTTTATAATTGATGTTTTGTTTTTAGGCATGGCGGCTGAGCAGTATGAAACGACAACCGGTTATATCGATAAAACGAGAGCAGCCATCCAATCTATGAGAAAAAAATAAGGCATCTTGAAGGGGAGGGGTTTTAATGAGCAAAGAAAATAACTACCATCATCTCGCACAGAAAATCCTTGAGCTATGCGGAGGAAAATCCAATATTTCTTCATATACGCATTGCATGACACGCCTGCGCATTACGCCTTACGATGAAAGCAAAGCAGATGCTCAGGGTTTAAGAAAGCTTGACGGCGTATTGGGGGTCGTTGAAGCTGAAACCTTACAAATTATCCTCGGCACAGGAGTCGTCAATCATGTTACAGCTGCTTTCTCAAAGCTCGTGTCAGCAGAAGAAGGTGCCGATGTCAAAGAAGCAGCGGCCAAAAAGAAAGCCGATATCAATCGAAAAAACGCCACTCCTTTTAAACTTTTCTTACGTAAAATTGCCAGCATTTTTATCCCTCTTATTCCCGCTCTAGTCGCTTCCGGTTTAATTACTGGGATTACCAAAGCAATTATTCAAGCAGGCTGGCTCTCTGCAGACTCACAAATTGCGGTTATCCTGACAGTCATCGGATCAGGGCTGTTCACTTATCTCGGCATTCTCGTCGGTATTAACGCTTCGAAAGAATTTGGCGGGACACCCGCACTTGGGGCTTTGGCCGGGATCTTGATTATCAATCCGGAGATCGCAAAAATCAGTTTATTTGGAGAAGAGCTTCTCCCGGGCAGGGGAGGTCTGATCGGCGTCCTTTTCGCAGCCATATTCATTGCTTACACCGAACAATTTATTCGCCGTTTTATTCCTCAATCACTTGATATCATTGTCACACCCACCGTTTCACTGTTAATCACCGGAATCGTAACGTATGTCGTATTTATGCCTTTAGGCGGATTCATTTCTGATGCTATTACATCCGGCCTACTGTCCATCCTGGACATCGGCGGCATCGCTGCAGGCTTTATTCTGGGCGCAACCTTCCTTCCTCTCGTCGTAACCGGACTGCATCAAGGCTTGACGCCTGTGCACATGGAACTGATCAATTCAATTGGCAATGATCCTCTGCTCCCTATTTTGGCTATGGGAGGTGCAGGACAGGTAGGCGCGGCCTTTGCCGTTTTCGTGAAGACGAAAAAAACAACACTGAGGAAAGCAATCGCCGGCGGGCTTCCATCGGGACTGCTCGGCATTGGTGAACCGCTTATTTTCGGAGTCACGCTGCCGCTTGGCCGTCCGTTTTTAACAGCATGTTTAGGAGCTGGAATCGGCGGCGCCTTTCAAGCTTATTTTCAAGTAGCCACCATTGCGATTGGTGTCTCCGGACTGCCGCTATCTTTTCTAGTCCTGCCTTCGCAAATCATCCTGTATATCGTTGGGCTCTTTATTTCCTACGCGGCCGGTTTTTTATTGACCTATGCATTCGGATATAAAGATGAAATGGCTTCTCAGTTCGATTAAATTGTTTCTGTTTTAGGGATAGTAAACGGGATAGAAGCACAGAAAGGGGCTAGCCTGTGAAAACAAAGACACTGTTCATATTCAGTGCCATTTTAACCCTATCGATATTTGCGCCAAATGAAACCTTCGCACAAACAGCAGGCAACTTGATTGAGCCGAAAATCATAAATGCAGAAACTGCACAATTCTCGACGAAGAAGCTAAGGAAGGTAGATCAGATGATAGAACGGGATATTGCAGCAGGATTTCCAGGCGCCGTTCTTGTGGTGGTGAAGGATGGACGCATCATAAAAAAAGCAGCATACGGCTACAGTAAAAAGTACGAAGGATCAGAACTGCTGCGCCGTCCGGCCAAAATGAAAACCCGCACGATGTTTGACTTAGCCTCAAATACAAAAATGTACGCAACAAATTTTGCATTGCAGCGCTTAGTCAGCCAAGGAAAACTTGAAGTCTATGAAAAAGTTTCTGCATATTTGCCGGGTTTCAAGGATCAGCCGGGTGACCTCATAAAAGGAAAAGACAAGATACGTGTCATCGATGTCCTCCAGCACCAATCAGGGCTCCCATCAAGCTTTTACTTTTACACGCCGGAAAAAGCTGGCAAGTACTATTCCCAGGAACGGGACAAAACGATTGAATATTTGACGAAAATTCCGCTCGATTATCAAACTGGGACAAAGCACGTATACAGTGACATTGGATATATGCTACTCGGATGTATTGTCGAAAAACTCACCGGTCAACCGCTTGATGTCTACACGGAGCAAGAGCTCTACAAACCGCTCAGGCTGAAGCATACCTTGTACAATCCGCTGGGAAAGGGCTTTAAACCGAAACAGTTCGCAGCTACTGAACGCATGGGCAATACACGTGACGGCGTTATTCAATTCCCTAACATCCGCACAAACATGCTGCAAGGAGAGGTGCATGACGAAAAAGCGTTTTACTCAATGGGTGGCGTGTCTGGGCATGCCGGATTGTTCTCAAATGCAGATGATATGGCCATACTGCTGCAAGTCATGTTAAACAAAGGTTCATACCGAAACATTTCTTTATTTGATCAGAAAACAGCCGACCTGTTTACAGCACCTTCAGCAACAGATCCGACATTCGCTCTTGGCTGGAGGCGGAACGGAAGTAAAAGCATGGAATGGATGTTTGGCCCTCATGCCAGCGAAAATGCTTACGGGCATACCGGCTGGACGGGGACAGTTACAATTATTGATCCAGCATACAATTTAGGCATCGCATTGTTAACAAATAAAAAGCATACACCAGTTATTGATCCGGAAGAAAATCCAAACGTCTTTGAGGGTGATCAATTTGCAACAGGCAGTTATGGAAGTGTCATAACTGCGATTTATGAAGCGATGGAGTGAATGATTAGACGATAGGAGGAAGTTTCTATGAGACCTGTCTTTCCGCTTATCCTTTCAGCCGTTCTCTTTCTTTCATGCTTTTTCGGGGCCAGACAGACAGAAGCCTCTGCATCCAAACGTGCAATCGATGCCAATCAGATTGTCAATCGTATGTCGTTAGATGAAAAACTCGGCCAGATGCTGATGCCTGATTTTAGAAATTGGCAAAAGGAAGGCGAGTCCTCTCCGCAAGCCCTTACAGAAATGAATGATGAAGTCACCAGCCTCGTCAAGAAATATCAATTCGGAGGCATCATCCTTTTTGCAGAAAATGTAAAAACAACAAAACAAACTGTCCAACTGACAGACGATTACCAAAAGGCAAGTCCAAAAATCCCGCTCATGCTGAGTATTGATCAGGAAGGCGGCATTGTAACGAGGTTAGGGGAGGGCACTAATTTCCCAGGGAATATGGCGCTGGGCGCAGCCAGAAGCAGAATCAATGCGTATCAGACCGGCAGCATTATCGGGAAAGAGCTCTCTGCCTTAGGCATCAATACAGATTTCAGCCCTGTCGTGGACATTAACAATAATCCCGATAATCCTGTAATCGGCGTACGGTCATTCAGCTCCAATCGAGAACTGACATCACGTCTCGGTTTATACACGATGAAAGGGTTGCAGCGGCAGGATATCGCGTCTGCCCTCAAACATTTCCCGGGACATGGAGACACGGACGTTGACAGCCATTATGGACTGCCGCTCGTTTCCCATGGCCAAGAACGGCTTCGTGAGGTCGAACTTTATCCTTTTCAAAAAGCAATTGATGCTGGTGCTGATATGGTGATGACAGCCCATGTTCAATTCCCTGCCTTCGACGACACCACATACAAAAGCAAACTCGATGGATCGGACATTCTGGTTCCAGCTACACTTTCGCAAAAAGTGATGACAGGTCTTCTTCGTCAGGAAATGGGCTTTAATGGGGTCATCGTTACCGATGCGCTCAATATGAAGGCAATTGCAGATCATTTCGGACAGGAAGAGGCTGTGGTCATGGCCGTAAAAGCTGGTGTCGATATTGCATTAATGCCAGCCTCAGTCACTTCAATGAAAGAAGAACAGAAATTCGCACGTGTTATTCAAGCTTTGAAAGAAGCCGTGAAAAACGGGGATATTCCTGAACAACAAATCAACAAATCAGTTGAAAGAATCATTTCCCTGAAAATAAAACGCGGCATGTATCCAGCGCGAAACAGCGACAGTACAAAAGAAAAAATAGCCAAAGCCCAAAAAATCGTAGGAAGCAAGCAGCACCTGAAAGCAGAGAAAAAAATAGCTGAAAAAGCAGTAACTGTATTAAAAAATGAAAAGCACACTTTGCCGTTCAAGCCTAAAAAAGGCAGCCACATCTTAATTGTGGCACCTTACGAAGAACAAACTGCTTCAATCGAACAAACCATTCACGATCTCATCAAGCGAAAGAAAATCAAACCCGTATCCCTCAGCAAAATGAACTTTGCCAGCCAAGTATTTAAGACCGAGCATGAAAAACAAGTAAAAGAGGCTGATTATATCATTACCGGCTCCTATGTCGTCAAAAATGACCCTGTCGTCAACGACGGTGTCATCGACGACACAATATCAGATTCAAGCAAATGGGCCACCGTGTTTCCGAGAGCTGTCATGAAAGCCGCACTGCAGCACAACAAACCATTTGTCTTAATGAGCCTGCGCAACCCATATGATGCCGCCAATTTCGAAGAAGCAAAGGCACTGATTGCAGTCTATGGCTTTAAAGGATACGCAAATGGCCGTTATCTTCAACCTAATATTCCGGCCGGAGTGATGGCGATTTTCGGCCAGGCAAAACCTAAAGGCACACTTCCAGTTAACATCCCATCAGTCACGAAACCAGGGAATACCCTTTACCCATTTGGCTACGGATTAAATATCAAAACGGGAAGACCGCTTTAATAAGGAGGGACACATGAGAAAAACAATATTCGCTTTTCTGACAGGGCTCATGATGTTCGGAACGATAACCGCTGCCTCTGCTTCACCCGATTCAAAGAATCAAACGGCTAAAAAACCTAAAGTCCAGACTGGGATAGACACGCTCTTGCCAGACTATAAAAAACAGCTCAAGGGAAAACGTATCGGACTGATCACCAATCCAACCGGAGTAAACGCATCTCTGAAAAGCAGTGTCGATATCCTTTACGAGAACCCGGATATCAAACTGACAGCTTTATTCGGCCCTGAACACGGCGTCCGCGGTGACGCCCAGGCTGGAGACGAAGTAGGCTCTTACATTGACGAAAAAACCGGGGTTCCCGTATACAGCCTCTACGGAAAAACGAAAAAACCGACTCCAGAAATGCTGAAAAATGTCGATATTCTAATGTTTGACATTCAGGATGTCGGGACCCGTTTCTACACGTACATTTATACAATGGCATACGCAATGGAAGCCGCTAAAGAAAACGGCATTCCATTTATGGTGCTAGACCGTCCGAATCCCCAAGGCGGGAATCATATTGAAGGGCCAATCTTAGAACCTGAATACGCCTCATTTGTCGGATTGTATCCCATTCCATTGAAGCATGGGATGACGATAGGCGAATTGGCTTTACTGTTCAACAAAGAATTTGATATTGATGCCGATCTTACAGTGGTAAAAATGAAACACTGGAAACGAAAAATGGATTTTGACGATACCCGATTGCCTTTCGTCCTCCCTTCGCCTAACATGCCGACGGTGGAAAGCACATTTGTTTATCCTGCAACCGGGCTGATTGAAGGAACAAATATATCCGAAGGGCGAGGGACAACAAAGCCATTCGAATTGATCGGAGCTCCCTTTATCAAAAGCACAGAACTTGAAGAAACATTAAACAGCCTCCATTTGCCGGGCGTAACATTTAGGGCAGCATCCTTCACACCGACGTTTTCTAAACATCAAGGAACGCTTTGCCACGGTGTGCAGCTCTATGTGACAGACAGAGATAAGTTTGAAGCCGTTAAAACGGGTCTTTCAGTCATTAAAACCATACACGATCTCTATCCTGAGGATTTTGAGTTCCTGTCAACAGGTTCATTCGATAAACTGGCAGGCAACGGCTGGATCAGGACAAAAATTGAAAATGGAACTTCGGTTGAGGGCATCATAAACAGCTATGAAAAAACACTCCAACAATTCAGCAAAACAAGAAAAAAATATCTCATTTATTAGAACGTAAGCATCGTATGTTACACGTGTAACATATTCTTACTGAACGAAAGACCCTTACTTTTACACATAAGTAAGGGTTTTTTTCATGCTAAAAACCCACCCGCTTTATATAGGAAAACTTTCATTTATTTGGTACAATTTTTATTGAAAATGATTATCAATTGAAAGCTTCTGAAAAGGTGGTCTACTCGTGCAAAATGCAGTGATTTATCAACCGATACAAATTGAATATCTAAAAAAGACAAGTGATCTCTTCTCAGAACAGCAATTAGCCGATTCATTCGTGCTGATTTTTCATTTAAAAGGAAACGGCTATATTTCGATCGGAACAAACACCAATCCTCTGCAAAAAAAGACACTTTATGTTTGTCCGCCTAACGAGACCTTTGGCTTTATGCCAGCAGCCGATGGACATATAGATGCCTGTCTGATCAGGCTTCAAAGCTATATCAAGGAAGCCGGCCAAGATATTTACACACCGTGCACAGAATCGGAATTAGCCAAACTGAAGCTTATGAATGTTTCACATATCGAAAATCTTGCAGTCCGGCTTCAAGAGCTTGCCGCACTATGGAATGAATCGTCTCAGCTTTCTCAGCTAAAATGTGTGATTGAAGTACAAAGCCTGATTTATGATCTTTTTACTGCCAGTTTATCTGATCAAACGGATACACATTCAGCAATCGAAAAAACAAAACACTATATCGAAACACATGCCGATACAAAAATCACGCTTGCCCAGCTGTCGCAAATGGCAGGAATCAGTGCCAAACACTACAGTGAAAGCTTTAAAAAATGGACAGGACAGAGCGTAACAGAATTTATTACGAAAACACGAATCACAAAGGCAAAACGGCTCATGGCAAAATCAAACTGCAAATTGAAAGAAATCGCACACCAAACCGGTTATCAAGATGAATTTTATTTCAGCAGAATCTTTAAAAAATATACAGGCTGTTCACCTACAAGCTATATGAAAAAACGCCGAAAGAAAATCGCCGCATACGGAAGGGGCACAATGGGCCATCTCATCCCTCTTCACCACATACCTTTTGCGGCCGCTCTGCATCCGAAATGGACGTCTTACTACTATCAGCATTATTCGACAGATATACCCGTCCAGCTCAGTGCATACCGGTTTAATGAAAAGTGGGAAGAAAACCTGTACACGTTATCGCAGGCAGAACCAGATGTGATTGTCAGCATGGATTCTATTTCTCCAGAAGAACAAGATCGCCTGAATCGCATCGCAGAAGTCATGTACCTTCCTTCAGAAGAAAGCTGGAGAACCCACTTTCTGCAAACTGCCTCATTTTTAAAGGAGGAGTCCGAAGCAGAAAAGTGGCTAGCGGATTATGACCAGCAGACAACAGCCGCCAAAAAAACACTTCAGCACGTTCAAGGGCTGCGTTTTCTCTTTTTGAGGCTGCATAAGCAAAACTTCTATCTGGCACATAACCGAAGTGTCCGCGAAGTTTTCTTTGGGGATTTAGGATTCAGCTCGGCAACAACGGCTGACACACCTTCAGAACAAGCGATTTCGTTAGAAAATATCGCAAATTACCAAGCTGACTGTATGATGCTTTTTCTTTTTAAAGAGCCGGAGACCATAGCTTACTACCAGCAATTACAGCAGACAGAAGCATGGCAAAACCTAAGCGCGGTACGAGATAACCGTGTTTATCTTCTATCCCTTGACCCGTGGAATGAATACTCAGCTTGCGGGCACGAACGCATCGTTCAGCAAACTGTTTCTTTACTATCCGGAGATTGTCCATGATAAATCAGGAATTTGTCCATGGTGTTATATCTGTTCATTCTCTATAATTCCAATTGATAATAGTTATCAATTGAACAGGAGGCTCTATAGATGAAAAAGATATCTCTTACCTTATTAATCTTGCTTCTCGCGCTGACGGCGGCAGCTTGCGGCAGCAAAAATGAATCAACTGCCAGCAAGGCAAGCGGCACAGCATCTGAGAAGAAGAAAATTGAATATCTTGATAAAACATATGAAGTAACTGTACCGACAGACAAAATCGCCATTACGGGAAGCGTTGAATCAATGGAAGACGCGAAATTGCTTGACGTTCATCCGCAAGGCGCAATTTCATTCTCCGGCAAATTCCCTGATATGTTCAAAGACATCACTGATAAAGCCGAACCAACCGGAGAAAAAATGGAGCCAAATATTGAAAAGATTCTTGAAATGAAGCCTGATGTTATCCTTGCTTCAACAAAGTTTCCGGAAAAAACGCTGCAAAAAATCAGCACAGCAGGCACGACGATCCCAGTTTCTCATATCTCTTCAAACTGGAAGGAAAACATGATGCTGCTTGCCCAGCTGACCGGAAAAGAGAAAAAAGCAAAGAAAATTATTGCAGACTATGAACAAGATCTAAAAGAAACAAAAACAAAAATCAACGATAAAGCGAAAGATTCAAAAGCGCTTGTCATTAGAATTAGACAAGGCAACATTTACATTTACCCTGAACAGGTGTATTTCAACTCCACACTATACGGTGATTTAGGCCTTAAGGCGCCTAACGAAGTAAAAGCTGCAAAAGCGCAAGAGCTGATTTCATTAGAAAAATTAAGTGAAATGAACCCGGACCATATTTTCGTCCAATTTTCTGATGATGAAAATGCAGATAAACCTGATGCCTTAAAAGATTTAGAGAAAAATCCAATCTGGAAAAGCCTTAAAGCAGTCAAAGAAGACCATGTGTATGTCAACTCAGTGGACCCTCTCGCACAAGGCGGCACAGCTTGGAGCAAAGTCCGTTTCCTGAAAGCGGCTGCTGAAAAATTGACACAAAACTAATTCAGAGTAGGTTTTTGTATGTATTCAAAACAGTGGACACGTATCATATTGATTACTTCTCCATTTGCTATAACGCTGTCACTTTTACTTTCAATCCTTTATGGGGCAAAGCATCTTAGCACAGATATTGTTTTTACATCTCTTATTCATTTCGATCCGGGAAACACAGACCATCAAATTATATGGCATTCCCGGATTCCAAGGGCTGCCGGCGCTCTGCTCATAGGGGCAGCCCTTGCTGTTTCTGGAGCGCTTATGCAGGGCATTACGCGCAATTATTTAGCTTCGCCATCCATTATGGGTGTTTCAGATGGTTCAGCGTTTATCATTACGCTTTGCATGGTTCTGCTCCCGCAATCATCTTCGATTGAAATGATGATATACTCTTTTATCGGCTCAGCGTTAGGAGCTGTGTTAGTATTCGGCCTTGCCGCCATGATGCCAAACGGATTTACCCCCGTGCAGCTCGCCATCATCGGCACAGTCACAAGCATGCTGCTCAGCAGCTTATCAGCGGCCATGTCGATTTATTTTCAAATTTCTCAGGATCTCAGTTTCTGGTACAGTGCCAGACTTCATCAAATGAGTCCGGATTTCCTGAAGCTCGCCGCTCCGTTTTTCCTGATTGGCATTATAATGGCCATTTCTCTCAGCAAAAAGGTAACCGCTGTATCATTAGGGGACGACATTTCTAAAAGCCTGGGGCAAAAGAAAAAAACCATTAAAATCATGGCGATGCTTTCCGTCATCATTTTAACCGGCAGTGCCGTAGCGCTGGCCGGAAAAATTGCGTTTGTCGGATTGGTTGTTCCGCATATCACGAGATTTCTCGTCGGCTCTGATTACAGCAGGCTGATTCCGTGCTCCTGTATTTTGGGCGGAATCTTTTTAACCCTGTGTGATCTCGCAAGCAGATTTATCAACTATCCGTTTGAAACACCGATTGAGGTCGTAACATCCATTATCGGCGTACCTTTCTTCCTTTATTTAATTAAACGAAAAGGAGGGGAGCAAAATGGCTAAAAAATATGCATTGTTCATCGCTTTGATTCTTGTTGTCAGTTATTTCAGCTTAACGAGCGGATCATTTTCTGTTCGTCCTGCTGAGCTGCTCTCCACTCTTTTTCAAATCTACCCGAATCCGCAGTATGAAATTTTGCTGTTCGATTTAAGACTGCCGCGGGTTGTCATGGCTGCTATTATTGGACTCGGTCTTGGCATTGCAGGCGCTGTTATCCAGGCCATCACGAGAAACGGGCTTGCTGATCCTGGAATTCTCGGAATCAACGCAGGGGCAGGAGCCGGCATTGTAGCGTTTATGCTCTTATTCCAAGGCCAGAAGGAAGTGACATCCATAGCTGCAGCGATGGGAATGCCGCTCTTTGGATTGATAGGCGGGCTCATCGCGGCGATCCTGATTTACATATTTGCATGGCACAGAGGCAATTTAGATTCAGGAAGAATTATTCTGGTAGGGATTGCGATCAATTCAGGGTTCAGCGCCCTGTCTTTGTTTTTATCTTTAAAAATGGACCCGCAAGACTATCAAATGGCCATGGTGTGGAAAAACGGAAGCATCTGGTCTGCCAACTGGACGTATATCACAGCCGTTCTCCCATGGATGCTGCTGTTTATACCGATTCTTATCGGCAAATCCCGCCTGCTCGACACCATTCGTTTTGATGAAGACACAGTCAGAAGCCTCGGCATTTCATCAAATAAAGAAAAAACCATCCTGCTCGTAGCCTGTGTAGCAATCATCAGCGCCTGTGTCTCCGTAGCGGGAAGTATGGCGTTTGTCGGCTTAATTGCTCCCCATATCTCACGGAGACTGGCTGGCGTCGAACATCGCTATATCCTGCCACTGAGCGGTTTAATCGGGATGCTTCTTGTGATAAGCGCAGACTTTGCCGGAAAACTGTTTTTTCAGCCCGCAGAAGTGCCCGCAGGCATCATTTTGGCGATCCTCGGAGTTCCTTATTTCTTATATCTGCTTTTCAAGCAAAAAAAGGGGGAGAATGCTTGAAAGGATCTCTTTCAGAACACAAAGCCGGCAACAGGAGGTTCACGCTGTACCTCCCTCCTTCCTACAGCACAGACAGCGGGGGATTTCCTGCTGTTTACGTGCAGGATGGCAGTTCTTTGTTCCAAAACCAAATCGAATTATTAGAAAGCGCATATCAACAGCAAAGGCTCCCTGAACTCGTGCTGATCGGTATCGAACCCGAAAACCGGCTAAATGAATACACACCTTGGCCGGCTGCATCACTCAGTGATCGGTTCACGGACTTCGGCGGAATGGGATATCACTATCTGTCTGATATAACGAACCAGTTCATTCCGCTAATCGAAGAAAACTGGAACGTCATCAGGGAACCGCAGTCAAGAGGAATGATCGGTGCCTCATTAGGCGGCCTCATCTCAATGTTCGCCTTATTAAAATATCCGTCAATGTTCGGGAAAATAGGCTCTATATCAGGTTCATACTGGTACGAGAACGCAGCGGAAACCATTCATATATCTTCTTTAAAGCCCGGCACTACACGTGTTTTCATGTCTGTCGGGAGTGAAGAAGGCCGTGAAAAACAATCCATTCAGCGACATATGCTGAAAAAAACAAAGCAAGTTCATCAAAGTCTAAAAGAAAAAGGCTTCACTGAAGACCGGTTGTATCTTTCAATTGAAAAAGGAGCGGTGCACCACCGCAAGTATTTCTGCAAACAGTTCATCAACGCGCTCGAATGGCTATACGGAAAAAACCGCTCAACCCTATGAGCGGTTTTTTTATGCTTTCTGCAACATTGGTTTTAATTCAAAACGATTCAGCATATAGCCAAACAAAGCAGCCAATATCTGCTGAAACAGCATGCCGATCACAACAGGAACGGCAACCTGAGACGGGAAGAACGTAACGGCAAGAACTGCGCCGGCACTAATATTCCTCATGCCTCCCGTAAATATAAGAGAGACTATTTCCTCTTGCCGCCTTTTCATCATTTTTCCGATCAGCCAAGCAGCGGCATAGCCTGTTAACGCGATAAAGAATACCGTTACAGCTATTCCTGCAAATCTCAAATCAATGGATTTGAAATAAGGAGCAATCGCTGAACTGTTAATCGCAATCACTGCCATCAAGCAAAGCTTTGAAAAAGGCGACAGCGCACTGCTCACAGACGCAGTTCTTTCTGGAGATGACATCTGATTAAACAGCATGCCCAGAAAAGAAGGAATCACGACCATTACAATCAGACCTTTCATCATTCCCCACACATCCATATGAACCTGAGCGCCGGCCAGCAATGAAAGACTCAGCGGTACGATTAGCGGTGACAGCACAGTATCAATTAAAATAATCGAAAGTGTCAAACCGACATTCCCTTTGTACATCGCTGCCCAAATCAAGCTTGTAATCCCCGTAGGAATCACAACAGCCAATGTTAAACCGGTAATCGTCAAAGGATCACCTTTAAATATAAGATGGCCGCTGCCCCAAGCAAAAAGCGGCATGAAAATATGAAGAACGAATAGTGCAAGAATCATAGGGAGAGGATGAGACAATGCATGTCTCAAAGATTGAAAGTTCGCGCTCAAACTGCCTGCAAACGTAATAAAAGCAAAGATCCAAGGCACAGCCCATTCATACCCATTTAAAAACTGAGACAGCAGCACGCCCAGCACCACACTAGTCGGCGTTAACAGCGGCATCACTCTCCCCAATACACGGTTCAGCTTCTGAAGCATCATATGCAAGTCCCCTATTTAAAATTTCTCTTCTCTCTATTATATCAATGCTGCTTAAGTGTATGTTATATAAAAAAGCCCAGATCTCATTCATCTGGGCTTCTCTATTTTATGCCATCTGTTTCATTAGAGATTTACTCGCTTTATTCAAACCTTTTAACTCAGCTTCAATGCCTTGTTCCTTAAACTTCGCAACAATCTTATCAAGTGCGGCCGCTCCAGAATCGTCCCATACGTGAGCTTCAGTTAAGTCAATCACAACCCGCTCAATATCCTCTTGATATATAAACGCATTCGTAAGATCAGTCACTGACGCAAAAAAGATTTGCCCCTTTACTTGATACGTTCTAAGCTTTTGTTCCTCTGCATGAGAAACGATTTTCAGCTTCGAGATTTTTGCCACAAAGAACACGGCACTTAAAAGAACACCGACAAATACACCCTTAGATAAGTCATCCGTCACAACAACCGTAACCACAGTCACAACCATGACAATCGAGTCCGTGAGCGGCGCTTTTTTGAGACCTTTTAAAGAAGACCAATCAAAAGTGCCGACAGACACCATAACCATTACAGCTACTAACGCCGCCATTGGGATTTTCACCACGACATGACTTAACACCGCAATTAAAAACATCAGAAAAGCACCGGCAACAAATGCTGACAAACGTCCGCGACCGCCCGCTTTTGTATTAATGACAGATTGTCCGATCATAGCGCAGCCTGCCATTCCGCCAAAGAGTCCAGTCACGATATTCGCAATTCCCTGTCCGCGGCTCTCTTTATTTTTATCACTGTCCGTATCCGTCATTTCATCAATAATCTGTGCTGTCAGCAAAGATTCAAGCAACCCGACAAACGCTAAAGCAATTGAATAAGGAAAAATAATTTGCAGTGTTTCAAAGGTAAACGGAACATCAGGGATTAAGAAATGAGGCAATGAACTAGAAATATTGCCCATATCACCAACCGTCCGCACATCCACATGGAAAGTGACCGCAATAATTGTCATCACAATAATTGCCACAAGCGGAGACGGAACAGCAGTCGTAAACCTTGGCAGCACATAAATAATAACCAACGACCCGGCAAGCATCGCATACATGCTCCAAGAAGCACCTTCAAACTGGGGAAGCTGTGCAGAGAAGATAAGGATCGCCAGCGCATTCACAAACCCGATCATCACAGAACGCGGGATGAATTTCATTAATCTTGCAATTTTACTGATACCTAAAATCACCTGAATAATACCTGTCAAAATCGTAGCCGCAAATAAATACTGAAGCCCATGATCAGCAACCAGCGACACCATAACGACTGCCATTGAGCCTGTCGCAGCTGAAATCATGCCAGGTCTGCCGCCAAAAATAGAAATAATAATGGCTATACAAAATGACGCATAAAGACCGACCATCGGATCCACACCGGCTATAATAGAAAAGCCAATCGCTTCAGGAATTAATGCTAACGCAACTAAAATGCCAGCAAGAATGTCTTTTCGGATATTGCCGAACCATTGCTGTTTTAATGTAAAACTATTATTCAAATATAACGACTCCTTTTTAGTAAAAAATAAATCCGCACCATATCTATTGTATTGGGAGCTTTTTTTATTTTACGGGAGAAAATGAAAAGAAAAACGACCGGAGAAAACGGGGAAACGTTGAGTATATTGTATTGAGGCAAGGAGTTGTCATACAAAGAGTATCATAATAAATTTTTATCAATTACGCAAGATGAATGCTGAAGAAAAAAATGGCTCAAATATAGTCTGAGACATTTTATCATATCCGGATGAAACCAAGAATCGTTTTAATGACAGTAATATCTTTTCTCTCATTTGGCAACCCGAGCCGGTTTCCGAAAAAATAACCTATCATCATTATCTCAGGCTGATAAATATGAGCGGCCTCATTTAACTCTGTATTTTGGCAATCAATAAAACAGCTTTTGCAGGGATTATTCTTAGTTTTTTCTTAGGACTTATTTATGGCCGGCTTGTTCGCCATTATCTTAATTGTCACCAATCAATTTTATCATGGAAAAACAGAACAAACGACAGGCATGCTGCTCGCTGCCAATGGATTGGCGGCTCTATCCTGCCAATCGCAGTCGGATGGAGTCTGGATGAGTCTCCCGTACAAACTGCATTTTGATTATTTATGACTCTCATGTTGATCATGCTAGGGATTGTATTGGAATTCAAAAGTATTAGAAAAATTTAAAAAGCAGAAGCTTGATAAAATGGATACTGACGAAAGCAAATCGGCACAGATATAAAACAAAAAACCCAGCTCAATGAGCTGGGTTTAAGC
>NZ_JAVAXX010000125.1:0-17812 GCF_042709275.1 Bacillus sp. LR_5
TTTATACAGCTCATTTCGTTTTTCTTCTTCTAATTCAGGCTCAAACCGTTTATCCAGATTCCACTGGTTCGCGATTTCAGAACGGTCCTTCCAGAATCCCACAGCGATACCCGCCAAATAAGCCGCGCCAAGTGCAGTCGTTTCATTAATTTCCGGGCGCTCCACAGGAACATTCAACAGGTCTCCTTGGAACTGCATTAGGAAATTGTTTTTCACAGCTCCTCCGTCTACACGAAGCGTCTTTAATGAAATGTTTGAATCTGCTTCCATTGCGTCAAGCACATCTTTGGTCTGATAAGCCAATGACTCCAGTGTCGCACGGATAAAGTGCTCTTTTGTTGTCCCTCTTGTCAGGCCGAAAACCGAACCGCGCACATCGCTGTCCCAGTAAGGCGTTCCCAGTCCGACAAAGGCCGGAACGACATATACGCCGTCAGTTGAATCCACTTTCTCTGCATAAGATTCGCTAAGCGAAGAGTCCTGGAACATTCTCAATCCGTCTCTAAGCCACTGGATGGCAGAGCCTGCGACAAAAATGCTTCCTTCTAACGCATAGTTCACTTTTCCGTCAATGCCCCAAGCGATTGTTGTCAAAAGCCCATGTTCGGACTTAATTGCTTTTTCCCCGGTATTCATCAGCATGAAACATCCTGTGCCGTATGTGTTTTTCCCCATGCCTTCTTCAAAGCATGCCTGGCCGAACAATGCGGACTGCTGGTCGCCTGCCGCTCCAGCAATCGGGATATTTTTTCCGAAGAAGTGATAATCAACAGTCTCCGCATACACATGAGAGGACGGCTTCACTTCAGGGAGCATGGATTTCGGTACGCCTAGAATGTCGAGCAGTTCATCGTCCCATTTTAAATCGTAAATATTAAACATCAGTGTTCTTGAGGCATTGGAGTAATCGGTCACATGCGCTTTTCCGCCTGACATTTTCCAAATGAGCCACGTATCAATCGTTCCAAACAGCAGCTCGCCTTTTTCCGCTTTTTCTCTCGCGCCTTCCACATTGTCTAAAATCCACTTCACCTTCGTGCCGGAGAAGTATGGATCGATTAAAAGCCCAGTTTTTTCTCTGAATTTATCATTATATCCTTTTTCACGAAGTTCCTCACAAATGCCGGACGTCTGTCTGGACTGCCAAACGATTGCATTATAGACAGGACTTCCTGTATCTTTATCCCACACAACCGTCGTCTCGCGCTGGTTCGTGATGCCGATGCCGGCAATTTGAGAAGCGCTGATTCCTGATTCAGAGATGACTGAGGCGATAACCGCGAGGACAGAGCCCCAAATTTCATTGGCATTATGCTCAACCCAGCCAGGATGCGGGAAGTATTGTGTAAATTCCTTTTGAGCAGAGTGGACAATTTTGCCTTCTTTATTAAACAGAATCGCTCTTGAACTTGTCGTCCCCTGATCTAAGGATAAAATGTACGTTTCCATAAGATGTCTCCCCTTTGATTAAATATATTTAGAATTTGATAATGTTTTAGCAGAATGTGATTTCGTATAAACATAGAGTCCTAACAATACCACAACCAATATAACGCTTACAATCCAGAAGCTGCTTGTGATGTGCCCTTTAAATGCAGCGTTGTAAAATACGCCGCCGAATGATCCGCCTAAAATCGGGCCGACTACCGGAACCCATGCGTATTTCCAGTTTGATGAGCCCTTCCCCGGAATCGGAAGAAAAGCGTGGGCTATCCGCGGACCTAAGTCACGTGCAGGATTGATAGCATAGCCGGTGGTGCCTCCCAGAGAAATACCGATTGCTACAATGAGGAAACCGACGATTAAAGGATTAAGTCCTTCTGTAAATTGATTTGCTCCAATGGCCAAGATTCCAAGCACAAGGACAAATGTCCCAATCACTTCGCTTAAAACGTTTGCAAATGTATGCGGAATGCTGGGCCCTGTTGAGAAAACACCCAGCTTGGCAGCGGGATCATCCGTTGACTTCCAGTGCGGGAGGTAGTGCAGATAGATAATCACCGCACCGATGATCGCTCCGATCATTTGCGCCGCAATATAAACCGGAACCTCTTTCCAAGGAAAATCTCCTACAAATGCAAGCGCTATCGTTAGCGCCGGATTCAAATGGGCACCGCTGATGCCGCCAACCGCGTATGCCGCCATCGCAACACCCAATCCCCATCCAAATACAACAACAATCCAGCCAGACTGGAATGAAAGCGATTTCTTTAAATTGACACCTGCACAAACACCTGCACCAAAAATGATAAGCAGCATCGTACCGATGACTTCTCCCCAAAATGCTGTCATAGCACATTCCTCCTAAAGTCACGATTAAAAAGCATGATAGAGAAGAAGAGAATAAAAAAACCACAACAAACCGCTTTACGGGTGCATAAACATTTGCCGTAAAGAGCTGCTGTGGTCTCCGAGTTCTCCATCACAATGTATTAACCTAGTGCAATTGTATCAGTGCATGAAAGCGGTGTCAATCACTTTCTGTCAAAAAGTTTTCATATTTTTTCCACAATTTGGTATTAGATGTTGTGACAGCTACAGCCCCCGCTTTCAATGCCTGCTCTACATCCTCTTCCGTACGGATGAAACCCCCGGCAAAGATGGGAATCCCTGTTTTCTCTTTTATTTCCTGAATGAGTGACGGAACGATGCCGGGAAGCACTTCGATGAAGTCAGGCTTATGCTTGCCGATAAACTCCATGCTTTTCTCCATCGCGCTTGTATCAAGCAAAAACAGGCGCTGAATGGCATAAATTTTCTTCTGCTTCGCTTTGGCAATCACGTTCGATCTTGTGGAAATAATCCCAGCGGGCTTGATATCCTGACATATAAATTCCGCACCGTATTCGTCATGCTTAATCCCTTGAATGAGATCGACGTGCACCATCATGTTCTTTCCGTGCTTTTGCGCTTCTTTGATCACGCCCTTCAGCTGGCCGAGATGAATATCAAGAATAACACCGTAAGAGAACGAACTGTTTAAAAACTCATCAAATTGCTTCATATTGCGAATAGCCGGTAAGATCGGCTGGTTGTGAAAACTCATCATGTGCTCCTTTAATAAATCACTTTTATATTATATCGTTTGAAAGCTTTCTTTCACCGTTTTCACGATAAAGGAAAGGTCCTCTTCTGTCAGGCAAAATGGCGGCGCAAGCTGGATGACGTTGTTGTAGCCGGCGACTGTATCGCCGTTTTTGCCGATGATCAGCCCTTTTTCTTTGCACGCCGCAACCACTTGGTTTACTTTGGCGGCATCAGCCGGCTCTTTAGTCAATTTATCTTTGACGAGTTCGATTCCGATCAGCAGCCCTTTTCCTCTAACATCCCCGACTGCCGGGTGTTCTCTCAGAGCTTGGAGCTCACCTAAAAGCTTTGCTCCAAGATCGCGGGATCGCTGAATCAGCAGTTCGTCCTCCATAATTTGCAGGTTTTTCAACGCCAAGGCACAGGCAGCCGGGCTTCCGCCGAACGTGTTCACGTGGCGGAAACGGTCATAAGGAGCTTCCCCCTGATACGCTTCGAAAATGTCCCGTTTAATAGCAGTCGCTGACAATGGCAGATACGCGCTTGTGATTCCCTTTGCCATCGTAATGATATCAGGCTTCACACCGTAGTGCATAAACCCGAACGGCTCGCCTGTCCGTCCAAACCCGCAGATCACTTCATCGCAAATCAAAAGGGCTCCGTGGCGCCGGCAAATGTCCTCCACCTTTTTCATATATCCGTCCGGCGGCATTAGGATGCCTCCGCCTGTAATGATGGGCTCCATAATGACCCCGGCAATCGTTTCGCTTAATTCCCATGTCATGATGCGGTCGATTTCATTTGCGCTTTCAAGCGTGTCTGCATCATCAGGATTCCGGTATATATCTGGCGGAGCTGCATGCAGGAACCCTTGGCTCAAAGGCTCGTATTTATATTTCCGCTGCGCCTGTCCGGTAGCTGAGAGCGCTCCCAATGTATTGCCGTGGTATGCCCGATATCTTGAGATGAATTTATAACGGCTGTGGTCGCCGTTTTGCAGATGGTACTGGCGGGCAATTTTAAAAGCAGTTTCGTTTGCTTCCGATCCGCTGTTGGAAAAAAAGATAACATAATCGCCGCCAAGCCATTCGTTCAGCTTTTCCGCCAGTTGAATTGCGGGTGCGTGACTTTGCGTTAACGGGTAGTAAGGCAGCTCCTTTAGTTGCTCATAGGCAGCCTCCGCAAGCTCCTTTCTGCCGTAACCAATGTTGACGCACCACAAACCGGACATCGCATCCAAATAGCGGCGTCCGTCTATGTCGGTTACCCAGGCCCCCTCGGCCTTCTGGGCTATCAGGCTGTCCGCTTGATGCGCTCCCTTCATGGCATGCCACACAAATTGCTCATCTTTTTGCTTTAATCCCTGATTTTGCTGAATGTTTTCCATCCCCATCATCTCCATTTCATTAGCGTTCCCTATAATGCCAATTCAATTGAAACAGACCTTCTCTTTATGTGATGTCTTGGTGATGATTTCCCTGCCTTCAATATAAAGCCAGACCGGGTCAGAGTCAATAAACCGCGTAAATAATAAAACATCCCCTTTCTCAAGAAGAAAGAGGATGCAGCTTCCAAAGCAAAACAGGCAAAGTGACAATGCTCAGCATCGTACTGATAAAGGTCGCACTCGAAACAACTTGGACAGCCATTGCAATAGCAATGTGAAGCCTAGCCGTTTTCTGTATGATATAGGAAATGGCGAAAATACAGAAACTCCATAAGGCACCTCCACTATACAATTTACTTTTATTTTAAAGAAAGCACCTAAACAATTCCGCTTTTGTTTAAAAAAACCCGCCAATTCAGGCGGGTTTTTTGGGAATTATTTTTTATATTGAATATGATAAATATCACGCCGTCTGTCTTTTAGCTGGCGCACTGTACCGTTTTGGCGCTGTCTTCTGAGAATTTCCAGGTCAACATCGCCGATGACGACCATTTCAATATTCGGGTTTGTTTCGCCGACAATGCCGTCTCGGGCGAATTCAAAATCAGACGGGGCAAAGATGCCTGACTGGGCGTATTGGATATCCATGTTTTCCGTTTGCGGAAGGTTTCCGACCGTTCCAGAGATAACCGTATAAATTTGATTTTCAACCGCTCTAGCCTGCGAACAGTATCTGACACGCAGATAGCCTTGACGGTCTTCTGTACAAAATGGCGTAAAGATGATTTTGGCTCCTTTATCAGCCGCAATCCGGGCAAGCTCAGGAAATTCAATGTCATAACAGATCTGGATCGCGATTTTCCCGCAGTCCGTATCAAACACGCGAACTTGGTCTCCTGCGCTGATCCCCCACCATTTGCGTTCATTCGGCGTAATATGGAGTTTGTATTGCTTCTCGATCGTTCCGTCCCGTCTGAACAGGTAAGCGATATTATAGATCTTGCCTTCCTCTTCGACGAAATGAGATCCGCCGATAATGTTGACGTTATACTTCACAGCCAAGTCAGTAAACAGGCTGATGTAATCTTCTGTATACTCGGTAATTCTCTGCACCGCCAAGCTCGGTGACCGTTCCTCAAGGAAGGACATCAGCTGGGTTGTGAAAATTTCCGGGAACACCGCAAAATCAGATCTTGCGTCGGAAGCAACATCGACATAGTATTCTACTTGATTCGCAAATTCCTCAAAGGAATAAATTTTCTTCATTTCGTATTGGATCACACAAATTCTAACAGGGAACGCCGATTTATAATAGCGTTTTGTCTGCTGCGGTAGATAATCGACATTATTCCATTCCATCAGCGTCGCATACTTGATCGAAGCTGTATCATCCGGGAGATAGTTCGGGTTAATTCGCATAAGGGTAAAGCCGTTCATCAGCTGAAAAGAAAGAACCGGATCGTAAATTTGGTGGCGTGTCACCTGTTCAACATACTCTCTCGCTGTCATTTCCTCTGCATATTTGTGATAGTTTGGAATCCGTCCGCCTATGATGATGCTTTTCAGGTTTAAGCGTCTGGCTAAGTCCTTTCTCGCCTCGTACAAACGGTGGCCGATCTTCATTCGTCTGTATTTCGGGTGCACCATGACTTCAATTCCGTACATATTCAAGCCGTCAGGATTATGGTTGGTGATATAACCGTCATCTGTAATGTCCTGCCACGTATGGCGGTCATCATATTCATCAAAGTTAATCAGGAGACTTGAGCACGAACCGATAATTTCACCTTCGAATTCTGCACAAAACTGTCCTTCCGGAAAATGCTCCAAATGGCTGATTAAATGCTCCCGCTTCCAAGGCTCCATTCCTGGAAAGCAGTCCTTTTGAAGATCGATAATCTTGTCGATGTCTTTCTCTTCGATATTGCGGATAACCATTTTCTTTTCAAACCGGGTCAAATCTAATTTCTCAGACAACCTACTCGCTCCTTTCTAGTTTTGTGAGTTCAGATGATCAAGCAATAGGGCGAGCTCCATCTCCGCCATTGATTCAAGCCTGTGATCATAGTCTTCAAACATCAAGGTACCCGTTACTTTATTCGGGACAATGACACACTTCATGCCTGCACGTTTCGCAGCAATCGAACCATTGACAGAATCCTCAAACGCGAGACATTCCGCTGGCGATACCCCGAGGTTCTTTGCCGCCAATAAATAGAGTTCAGGATTCGGCTTTACCTCTTCCACATCATCAGCAGTTTGAATAACTTCAAAATCATCAAACAGGCCGATTTGCTTCAAATGGCCGGAAACCCATTTATAATCAGAGCTGGAGGCAAGGCCTATTTTTAAGCCTAAATCCTTTGCCGCATTCAAATACGCTTCGACACCAGGTCTCGCTTTTTCTGTTTCCATGCGTTTGGCGAACCGCTCTCTTCTCAATTGTGTGAGCTCTTCATGGTTCAGCTTTTTCCCGATCTGCTCTTCTAAATAGTCAAAAGGCCGGAAACCCGCAGCAGTTCCGATGACCTTCCCCCAGACAGATAGCGGCAGAACTGAGCCGTGCTCTTCAAATATTTCCTGAAGAACCTCATATTCGTGTGTTTCTGTATCTAGAATAAGCCCGTCAAAATCAAAAATTAACGCTTTAATCACTGGGTACAACTCCTTTAGTACGAATTGAGACATATGTATACACTCAACTATACCCCGAAACAAGTCTGCTTTCAAAAAGTAAGGTTTTATGTGAAGAAAGAGCCTGCACACTGCAAGCTCTTTCTTATTAATGAATGTTTTGGTGAGAAATGTTTGTCAGCGCTGATCCCGCAGACTCGTTCGACATCTGATTGACTGCCAGGTCTCCAAGCGCAACGATCCCGACTAGATTGTTTTGATCTACAATAGGAAGGCGGCGGATTTGGTGCTGGGCCATCAGCTGCGACGCGTCTTCCAGACTCATATTAGGGTTTCCTGATACGAGTTCTGTTGACATCACTTCTGAAACGGGTGTCTGGCCATCACGGCCCTGAGCTGTAGTTCTTAATGCAATGTCACGGTCAGTCAGCATTCCTTTTAAAACACCTTGCTCTACAACGGGGATCGCCCCGACGTTATGCTGTTTCATTAGAGAAGCCGCTTCCTGAATCGTTTGATTCGGAGAAACGGTTGCCACCTGCGTTGTCATTGTATCTTTAACTGAACTCATTTGTCAGCACCCCTTTCAATCATTAGTATGTTCAGACACGAGCCGTTTAAAAAGGGAGTTAGAGGAAAGGTTTTATGATATGATTTCTCTGATACAAAAAAGAGCTTTTCTGAAAATAGAAAAGCCCTTGCCGCATGATTATATCAGCCTTCTTTGACCGAAAAAGGCTTTGTTAGTCTTCTTTTGAAAGTCAGAAAAAGCAAACGGAAAATAAATCCCAAAATCATTCAGCATCTTGCTGTTTTTTTCAAAAATCGCCTGATCACTCAAATCAGAGTGCGGCGAAGGCTTGGTCAGGATAATATGTATCATTTGAAGACAAGCCATAATTTGAAATGCTTCTTTTAATGTTCCTTGGTAATAATGGTTATTTAAAGACAGAACGCCTTTCTTTTTAAAGCGCTGAATGTCCAGTTCGGAGAAATAAAGAGGAAATACATCATGGATCAGCTCCATAGTCAGCTCCTTGATAAAGCTCTCCTGTTCTGCAGTTGCTGCGTTCACAATTCTCACGTCAATCACCTTTCTTGCCATCGAATATCCTAAGTCTTACTCAAGAATAGCACAGAAAAAAACGCGAAAGCTAAGGTAAGTGTTTCCTATGAGAAACAGCAGCCTTCCGCTTCGAAAAGGAGCCATTTAACATGAACCAAAAAGGCAGAGGGATTGAGATCCTCATCAATGAAAAACAGGACGGCCAATGGCTGTTTTCCGTACTCAAAACAGCGCTCAAAGCTTCTAAACCAGTGATACAAGACTGGATGTCCCATCAACAGATAAAGGTCAATCACGAATCGGTCTTAAACAATATGAATGTAAAAAAGGGAGACCGCGTCTTCATTGATCTTCAGGAAAGTGAAGCATCTTCGGTCATTCCGGAGTATGGCGAGCTTGATATTTTATATGAGGACAATCATATGCTCATCGTCAATAAACCCGCTGGCATTGCGACGCATCCGAATGAGGATGGGCAAACCGGCACACTGGCTAATTTGATCGCTTATCATTATCAGATAAATGGCGAAACATGTAAGGTGCGCCACGTCCATCGTCTTGATCAGGATACATCTGGCGCTATCGTTTTTGCCAAGCATCGTTTGGCACACGCCATCTTAGACCAGCAGTTAGAGAAAAAGACGCTGAAGCGTACGTATACCGCCATCGCTGAAGGTAAGCTACGAACGAAAAAAGGGACAATTAATTCACCAATCGGCAGAGACCGGTCACACCCGACAAGACGCCGGGTTTCACCAGGCGGGCAAACAGCCGTCACTCATTTCAAGGTAATGGCCAGCAATGTGAAAGAACGGCTGTCGCTCGTTGAATTAGAGCTGGAAACAGGCAGAACACACCAAATCCGTGTTCATATGGCGAGCATCGGACATCCGTTGACAGGAGACTCGCTTTACGGAGGCGGGAGCAAGCTGCTAAACAGGCAGGTACTGCACGCCAATAAAGTACAAGCGGTTCACCCGATAACAGACGAGCTCATAGTTGCTGAAGCCCCTTTCCCGGCTGATATGAAAAACCTTTGCCGCACATATTTTTCATGAAGAAAAGCCGCAGGCACTGCCTCGGCTTTTTAAGTCACTCGTTTTCCATATATAATATAGCGTTTCGGGGCATTTCCGACGTATGAAAACGGATAGCAGGTCGTTAGAATAAGCTCCTCCTTTTCATGCTGGAGCGTGATAATAGATGTGTCATCCTTATCGACAATTTTTGTTTTTACAATTTCATATGTGAATTCTCCATATGACAGGAGAAGACGGAGCTGATCCCCCTTTTCCAGCTCTCCCGTCCGGCGAAACACGGTATCCCGATGCCCCGACAGCACAATTTGCCCGTTTTCATCAGGATAATAGCTGTCCTTGTAATGCCCGACACCTTTTTCTAAATCATCAGCATCGGTGCCCTCCACGATCGGAAGCTCTGCATTGATTTTCGGTATTTCCAAAATGCCGCTCGCTTGGCCGGTCTCAGGCTTAAATGATGCTTTGTTCTTTGCTTGATCAGAGCTATTTTTCGTCCCCAAAAGTTCCTGCGGCTTTTCAGCCGCCAGTTTTGCTTCTTTTAATGTCTGTTCCGTTTTCATATTCGTATCGATCAATTTAAAGCCTCCATAGCCTGCGATCACTAGGCCGGCAGCAATGATGAATAGTGGAATAATTTTTTTCACGTTCTGGAGGCGCTCCTTTTTCTTCTGACATATAGATAAGTTCCTGACAATGTCACCGCCGCACCGATTACGATAAAGTTATAGTAGTTTGCTGATGTATCTGGAAGCGGATGCTCAGGCCCGCTTTCCCCGCCCTCGTTTCGTAACGGCAATGTGCTGATGCTATTAGCAGTATCAGCGGTTTTTGTGTTGTTGATTGGTATTTCATTGAATCTCGAAATGGCTGAAGGCGGCAGCTGATGAACCGGCGCTGTGCCCGGAGTCTCTTTTATATCAGGCAAATCCACATCAGGCTCTGGAACCTCTTTCATTGGATGCTCCGTCCCCGGGTCTTCTGTTACAGGATCTTCAATATCACTGGCTTCAGCAAGCTTAATTCTTCCCTCTTTTGTATACGCAATTGGCTCATCAAAACTCTTCACGTACTCAACTGTCGCTTCCAAATCCTCAGGCCCTGTCACCGGATTTTTTCCCAGCAGTCCGATTGGCTGATATTTGGTTCCTGTCGCCGTCGCCATAAAGTTGTTGACGGTCAATGTATATGTGGCATCGGGCTGGATCTCGGTGCCATCTGCCATTTTCATATCAACTGCTTTTCCGGTTTCTTTATCCCACGTATACGTAAACCCGCTGATGCTGTAGTCAGGCCCAAAAACCGGCGAGATTTGAGCATTGATAATCTCTCTTAAATCTTTTCCTTTAATCTCAAGCTTCGTTAACACATTTCCAAACGGCTGAATATTGTAAAGATCTCCCCACGTAATTGGACCCTTCTTCAGCGCTTCACGTATGCCGCCGCCATTCATAAGGGCAAAATCCGTTTTCATGGCAGCTCTCATACCATCCGCAATCAGGTTTCCAAGAGGTGTATCGCCGTCATTTGAATACCCCCCTTCCATATCAACAGCGGCTTCGCCGACTACCTCGCTGATAATCGGTTCCGCAATTGTTTCGTATTTCTTTAAAATGGCTGACGCGCTGACATCCGGTTCGATTTTACTTTGATCAACATATACGATTTCCGCGGACTTTTTGACAATGTCTTTTGTCGTTTTATCGATCTCTACATCAACGACACCTATCGCTTTTCCATATTCAAACGCTTGAACAATCAGTTTTCCATTCACTTCACCGTTAACAACCTGATGATTATGCGCGGCAAAAATCACGTCAATTTCAGAATCTGTTTTGTTTGCAAGATCAGCAGACTCACCGGTAATGGCGTTGCCGTTTTGTTCAGCTGACATATGTGCGAGAACCGCGATGGCCTTCACGCCTTTTTTCTTGAGCTCTTCGGCCGCCTTATTCACCGCTGTTGCTTCATCTGTAAACTCGATATTTTTTATTCCTTCAGGCATAACCATGCCAGCTGCCGACTGTGTGACAACTCCGATAAAAGCAACGGGTACGCCCTCCACATTAATGATGTCGTAAGCCGGCAAAAAGGGCTCTCCAGTTGATTTCATTTTACAATTGGCACATACAAGGGGAAAGTTCTGTCCATCATATCCGCTTGTGCCTTTCGGATGATCACCGCCATTTAAGATCCTCAGAAGTTCATCCGTGCCTTCATCAAATTCGTGGTTTCCCACGGTTCCGACATCAAATCCGATGTCCTCCATCAGTTCTACAGTCGGTTCATCCTGAAGAAGAGAGGAAACTGGAGAGCTTCCGCCGATCATATCTCCCGCGTGCACAATCAGCGAGTTTTTCTTTTCAGCCTTTTTTTCTTTTAGATATGCGGCGGCATAATCCATGCGTCCAAACGTGCCGTCTACAGTTCCATTTCCATCAAGATCAAGCTCATATTGCTGATCGATTTTGCCATGCAAATCATTCATGCTGAGAATTCTAAGCGGCACATGTTCTTGAGGTGCCGTTTGCCTTTTTTTATATCCCGCGCTCTCCGCTTCACTTGCTGAGGCGAAGAAAATTCTGTTTTCCACAGCTATCTTCTTCCAGTCAGCTGGCTGCACATATGTTTTATTCGACGAGTCCCCCACATATCTTGTCAGGCCTTTCCCTTGCTCTCTGGCTCTGAATTCAAACGGCATTTCCATGAGGGGATCGTTTTCATTCCAAATTCCTTTTTGATCTTTTTTTGCAGCGGCTACTGCGGCCTGAAATTGCTGATAATCCTCTTCATTGTCAACCGGCCAAATAAAATACGTCGGAGCATAGCCGTTTTTTACAAGCTCTAAGTTCACGTTTGAACCTGATTCGGTTATGACTTGTCCGAGCAATCTGCCATAGCTGTCCTTGGCTTCACTCCCGACCTTGACAGTAATTTTATCACCCGGGGACAGAACCGTTTTTAGATAGTCAGATGCTTTTTTGCCAAATCTTAATTGATTTTCATCTGCGTCATTTTTTGGTGTGTGATATGTTTCGGGTGTATCTACATTTACAAACCGGATTTTTGTCGTTCCAAGCACCGGAGATTTAAGATGAATGGTATCGCCGTCAACTACCCGGTCAACAATCCCTTCATATTCTCCCTCTGCAGACGGAGGTGCGGGCTGCTCTTCAAGCAGCTTCAGGTCAGCCGATTTTCGCGGAAGCAGCTGAAAGGTTTGGTATCTGCTTAACACACCGGTAAATTCATACCATTTGCCCTCATCAAGCTCGTTTATCACCCCTGTTTCATTTATAACCCGGAGCGTCATTGCATGATGGTCGTCATCAATCATTGTTACATTGTAACCGCCGCCGGCAGGAGAACTTGGAATTGAGGAAACAAAAGCGGTTAGTTTCACAAGGCGTCCTTCATACTGATCACCTAGGCTGCCGTTAATAAGTTCATTGATTGTTAAGTGTTTGGGGGCGGGGAGGGATTGATTTGACTGGTTGATTTTGATGCCTGATGAGTTTGGAACGATTTCTTTCAGCCCCTGGTAAGACGTGATTTTCCCTGTCACCGTGACATCCATACCCTCTTTTAATTCGGGAAATTGTTCAGGGGATGGCGAATAAATGTTAATGCCTCCGGTTTCATCTTGCAAAAAGGTCGACAGCTTCCCGCCTCCGATTGCGTTTTGATCAGCTGTAATGATCCCTTTTATCGTTACTTCTTCATTCAGCCTTCCCCGTGCTTCATTTATGGTCACTTGCTGTTCAGCCGGCGGAGTTTTTGTGTCATCGGTTACGTTCATCGACTGAACGTTTTTAAGTCCTGTCGTGTTAAAGTAATTTTCAAGCTTTCCTTGAACCGTTATCTTTTTCCCAAGAAGAAGCGGATTGGTTTGCAGCCCAAATTGGCTTCTGAAGGCGGAGGGGATTTGCACAGGAAGGATGTGTTCGGGCGATGTTTCGTTTTTACGGTCTGCCAGCGCAACATTATAATCATTTGAAAAAGGGCTTGTCAGCTTATAATGCTGCGGGGAAACAGCCTGGCCGACTGCATATCCTTCGACAAGCGCCTGTCCTTCTTTTTGCTGTATTGCCTTCTCAATCGATATAGGCTGTTGCGGTTCAGCTGCCTTTACAGCTTCGAACGTGTACATTACATTTAAGAACATTAATGCCGTGATCAACACAATATGCAGAATACGCCTCATCATATTTCCTCCCTTATACACATAATGACAACGATTTTGTCTGCTTATCATTTCGACAGACAGCATATAATTCCTTTCAGGCTTCTGCATAATACACGGCAGACTGACACAAAATACAGCTGATCTGAAAAAAAAGGAGGAATTCGGTTTGGATCAGTTCAATCAGCAGCAGCAATCCCAAATGAACAAAGGTATTCCTGGCAAACCGCATAAAAACCACGGCGGACATGAAATGTTTGATATGCATGAGGTGCTTTCCGGAACACTTACTGTGCTTGATCAGTTTATGATGCTGAGACAATTCTGTAAGGATCAAGAATTATTAAACATCCTTGATCGTCAACATCAATTCATCACATCTCAATACAATATAACTGCAGAATGCTTCAAAACAGGCAGCGAACCTTCACAAAAAACAGCAACTTATATGATGAAGGAGGACAACCAGACTGTTTACGGCATGCAGCCGTCACAGCCTAAAAAACCTGTTCAATCCATGAATGATATTGATGACAGCATCATCAGTCGACAAATGCTTTGCGCGATTAAAGCACAAGCTTCTATGCTGACGATGGCTTCTCTGGAAATGACAAATCCGGCCGTAAGACGCGTACTGTCTGCGCAAATTCAGGAGTATGTTGAAATGGCATTTGAAATTTTCCTATACCAAAACAAACACGGCTATTACCAGGTTCCTCAGCTTGATGCGCAGGATATGGAACAGCTGAGAAATTCATTCGCCCCTGCCCAAGGACAAATGCCTCCGACACAAGGCGGAATGGGTCAGCAAGGACTTCACTAATAACAAAGGCATTGGATAGATACTATCCAATGCCGCACTGTTTTTTTCGAATTTTTTCTTAAAATCTTTTTCAAATTGATCAAGACTTTCCTTTGTTGCTGATTTAAACCCTTTTTCAAAGTCCCCTTTTTTTGCTGTTTCCTTAATCATTTCTGAAATAATGTCTTTCCCGTATTTGTCCGTCAGCTCATCGATCATATAAAAGCTTTGCAAATAGACATCGGTGTCATATTCGGCTCTGGCTTCCTGCCAGTCTCGATCAGTCTGCAAACGGTCAAAGGGCACGACAGAAAACGTGATCGGATCTATGAGCAATTCATAGTTCGCAATCCACTCGCTTAACCCTTCATGAAACCATAACGGAAACTCATCGGGATCCGTCTCAAGCTCCTTCAATTTCTGGTGAAACGCATGGTGCGAGTATTCATGAATCAACAATCTCTGGTACAAATAAACCGCTACCTCGTCCCCTTCTAACAGTTTCTTTTTCTCTTCAGGCAACAATCCGATCAGCTGCTCCCGTTCAGAATAAAAACCAACTACATCCAATAAACCGGAGTAAGCCTCCATCTGTTTTTCATTAGGAAAAAAAATAATGTCAATAGGCTTTTGATTCGAATATCCAATCATAATCTGATTAATACTGACCGCATATTCAAGCGTTTCTTTCGTCAATGGCAGTAAGGACTTTTCCTTAGAAGTGTAATAAATATCGGCCTGTTTGAATGACTCTTTCTTCATGTGCTTCGTCACTTGTTCTTTTGTTATTCCAGATGCCTGACCTGGAAAAGACAGGATATACATCGCGCTTGATACGATGGCTGAGCTTACAGCCAGCATCACAAGGACTCCGCACAGGAATAGAGCGGATGCCGCACGCTTTCCTATGCCATCCCGCAAACGTCTCCCTCCCTGAGCCGGTCCGTCTTGTACCTTTTTATTTTTACTCTATGCAGCCTGAGTTCGCAGTGTGTCATTAACGCAAAGAAAAAGCCGCACAAATTGTGCGGCTTTTTTTATTTATTCAGCGTTAGGGAATACGCGCTGTACAGTTTGTGTAAATTCATCAAATAATCCGGCGATTGGGTCACCATTTTGAATACGTTTTCCATATCCTTGCATACGCTCTACAAAATCAGGGTTAGCTGAAACGTAAACATTATCAATGTTTTTGTCAGTAGATCTTACCTTTTTGGCTATTTTTTTCTTCAGATTGTTTTCTACTGCACCTTTATTTCCATTGGTTAAAACGACTGCAACGTAGGCTTGATTTCCAGCCACAATGATATCGGCATGCTTTACTTCTTTTAGGTCTGTTACTTTATCAGCTGCTTCATCAGCAACCTCAAGTTTTCGGTCGTTGTTATTATCGTCATTTACACGATTGTTATTGACATTATCATTAACATTGTTGTCAACGTTATCCCGATTGTTTACATTCCGCATATCGTCATTGGCCGGATTTCGATAATTTACGTTTCTTACATCATTATTATCACGTCTGCCCTCACCTTGGTCGGCCACACCGCAGCCAGTCATAAGCAAAGGGATAAGAAGCACAGACGCAAGGACTTGTTTTTTTCCAAACATGTGAATTCCTCCTTTATCACTTTACTTATAGGTTTTTCTAACTGGCTTTAATTATGCATGCAAATCTGGAGGAAATGCTTTCCCGGGAAATATAACGGTTAATTTGTCTAACGAGGGGGAAAATATGAATACACTGCAAAGGAGGGATCATGTTGTTCAACCAGCGAAGAGGAATCAGCCCCGCAGCATTGATCATAGGATCAACTATGCTTATTGCTGCATTATCACCTCAGATCCGCCAAAGAATTAGCGGGTTTATCACAGGACAAATGAACAGACGAAATTCAGAAAATAACACGTTTGATGCTTCTAATGTAGGAAACATGGTCAAACAAGCATTTAGCGGAAGCAGCGGTGATAACCAGGACCGTTCGCAGCATCAAAGCCAGCGGCAAAATGGCCGTCAGCACCAGCACGCTGGACAGCAGCAACCACAGCATCAGCATACACAGTCTCAAACTAGGCAAACTGAGACAGCCACGAAAAAAAGACAGCCGCATTATGCTGAACCCATTCATTTTGAACAAAGCGCAATGAATGTCATGGACGACAACACGATGATGGAAATGCTGGAGGACTTAGAACCCGGCCGTTAAAAAAACGTGTAATCCTTGTTTGGGATTACACGTTTTCATATGTTACGCTTCTTCAGCTTCAATCACTCTGGATTGATCATGAAATGCCCCTTGATCAATTTCTTTTGTGACCTTACTTGTAATAAGACCGGATGTCATGCTTCCGCTGACATTCAAAGCAGTACGCCCCATGTCGATTAACGGTTCAATTGAGATTAACAAACCGGCGAGCGCGACAGGCATGTTTAATGATGATAAAACAAGAAGCGCCGCGAATGTCGCTCCGCCGCCGACTCCGGCAACCCCGAAGGAGCTGATGGCAACGACTGCGATAACAGTGATAATAAACACCGGGTCAAATGGATTTTGGCCGACAGTCGGAGCAATCATCATCGCCAGCATCGCAGGATAAATGCCGGCACATCCATTTTGGCCGATTGAAAGACCGAACGAACCGGCAAAGTTTGCGATTCCCTCCGGTACACCCATGCTTCTCTGTGTTTTAATATTCAGCGGTAAAGCACCTGCGCTAGACCTTGACGTAAATGCAAATACAAGTACAGGCACCGCTTTTTTCAAATAAATCACCGGATTCAAGCCGCTGAACGTCAGCAGCAGCAAATGAATGATAAACATAGTGATTAACGCGGCATATGAAGCAATCACGAACATGCCCAGTTTTAGAATGCTGTCAAGATCACTCGTGGCAATTGTTTTTGTCATGATGGCCAGCACCCCATAAGGCGTCAGTCTCAAAATGAGTGTGACAACACGCATGACAATGGCATAAACGGCATCAACCAGTTTTTTAAATGTTTCTGCCTGTTCCGGCTGTTTGTGTTTTACGCCGAGGAATGCCACTCCAAGGAAAGCGGCAAAAATAACGACAGCGATTGTTGAAGTCGGTCTAGCTCCCGTGAAATCTAAAAACGGGTTTCCAGGCAGCAGTTCAACAATCTGCTGCGGCAGCGTTTTCGCTGTCATATCCTCTGATTTCTGCTGAAGCTCCTGCCCCCGTGAAAGCTCTGTACTTCCTTGGTCAACCTGAATCGCCTGCAGATCAAATGAAAGCGCGGACGCGATACCGACAGCTGCAGCAACTGCTGTTGTTGCTACTAAAATCCCGATAATCAAACCGCTGATTTTCCCAAGATTTTTTGTCAGCTTCAGCTTTGTAAATGCGCCGAGAATCGAAATAAAGACGAGCGGCATGACAACCATCTGAAGCAATTTGACATATCCGCCCCCGGCAATATTAAACCAGTCGGCTGTTTGAATGACTATATTTGAAGTCGGGCCGTAAATCAGCTGAAGCGCAAATCCGAATACAATTCCCAGCCCCAGCGCAGTAAATACACGTTTAGCGAAGGAAACATGGTTTTTCTGCATAACAAAGAGCCCTAAGATAAGTAAAAATAAAATAAATACATTTAAGAAAACCAGTAAAGTCTCCAAAGCAAGTAAACTCACCCTTCAAATTTTCGCATTTA
>NZ_JAVAXX010000126.1:0-17474 GCF_042709275.1 Bacillus sp. LR_5
ACGGAGGAACGATAGTGGAGACGTTGCAAACATGGAGCGGCAGATTCAAGCGATTCTTCTTGGATAATAAGTTTGTTTTATTTTTGCTTGTGCTGCTGCTGATTGGTTTAAATATTCTAGTATTTACAAAAACATCATTTATTTTCACCCCGATTATTGTTCTGCTCAAAACGATATCACTTCCGATTATTTTGACAGGCATTGTTTTTTATCTGTTAAACCCAGTCGTCGATTTTCTGGAGAGAAGAAGAATAAGAAGAATCTATTCTATATTGCTGCTATATCTATTGGTTATCGGGCTGATCACGATCACGATCGTGTCGATCATTCCCTTCTTAAAAGAACAAATTATGAGTTTGATTGACAATATCCCAAGATATGTGGACGTCGTAGAAAATCAGACGAAACAGCTGATTGGCAGCAACTTCGTCAATCAGGCCCAGCAAACGATGAACATTAATATATCTGATCTTGCTACAAAGGTTTCGGATCAGGCAGCGACGATCGTGAACAGCACCTTTACCGGTGTTGGGAATTTTATCGGCGCACTGACTGAGATTATCATTTCGATCGTCACGGTTCCGTTTATTCTATTTTATTTGCTAAAAGACGGAAGAAAATTACCGGTCTACATACTGAAGTTTGTGCCGACTCGATTGAAAGAACAGACATATACAGTCTTAAGCGAAATGAATCATCGGTTAAGCTCTTATATCAGAGGCCAGATCATTGTCAGCTTCTGTATCGGGTTTTTGCTGTTTATCGGTTATTTAATTATCGGGCTGGATTATGCTTCATTGCTTGCAGTCATTGCGGCTTGCACAAGCATCGTTCCATATTTAGGGCCAACGATTGCCATTACGCCTGCGATTATCATTGCCATAGTGACATCGCCGCTCATGCTGCTTAAGCTGGTGATCGTTTGGACGATTGTTCAGCTGATTGAAGGGAAGCTGATCTCTCCGCAAATTATGGGAAAAAACCTTCACATCCATCCGATTACGATTATTTTTCTGCTGTTAACAGCCGGCAAGCTGTTTGGTGTTGTTGGAATCATTCTTGCCATTCCTGGCTATGCAGTTGCCAAAGTCATTACGACACATTTATTTGACTGGTTTAAAATGCGGTCACATTTATACGATGAAGAAAAAAATGAAAATACGCCGGGGCATAAAGTGTGATTTTCGTTTATAGTTATATAAGACGGGCTTTCCATTTATGGAAAGCTCCCGTTATGTAAAAAAATAAATGTCTAATGGGGAGAATCAAAATCATGACTCTATGGGAATTGTTTGTAGCCGCCATTTTAGGAATCGTAGAAGGATTAACAGAGTACGCGCCGGTTTCTTCGACAGGACATATGATCATAGTAGACGACATCTGGCTTAAATCAAGTAATCTGATGTCAGAAGAAGCTGCTAACTCATTCAAGGTGGTTATTCAGCTAGGCTCCATTTTAGCAGTAGCTATCGTGTTTAAAGACCGAATTTTAAATTTACTCGGCTTGAAAAAAAATATTACAAGCGACCAGGAGCAGGGACATAAATTAAGCATTGCCCAAATTGCCGTCGGACTCGTGCCTGCAGCTGTTCTCGGCTTTTTGTTTGAAGATTACATTGATGAATATTTATTTTCTGTCAAAACTGTGGCCATCGGTTTAATTGCCGGGGCAATCCTGATGCTTTTTGCTGACTGGGTCAATAAGCGGAAAACAGCGACAGACACACTCGACCGCATTTCCTATAAACAGGCGATAGCAGTCGGCTTATTCCAATGTCTTGCCCTTTGGCCGGGTTTCTCGCGTTCGGGTTCAACCATTTCCGGAGGTGTTATTCTCGGATTAAACCACCGAGCTGCAGCCGACTTTACGTTTATTATGGCGATGCCGATCATGATGGGAGCCAGTTTTCTAAGCCTCGTGAAGCATTGGGACAGCTTAAGCTCGGATCTGATGCCATTTTTCATCGTCGGCTTTATCTGTGCCTTTGTGGTCGCACTGTTTGTCGTCCGTTTCTTTTTAAGGCTGATTAACAAAATCAAACTTGTCCCATTTGCAATCTATCGAATTATTCTCGGTGTGATTTTACTTTTGATCATGATGTAAGTCGAAAAATAAGGCTCTTTTCCGAGCCTTATTTTTTCTGTCAATTCAAGAGGAAACAGCTTGTTTTTCAAAATAAAATCATCTATAATAAACATGACATTACATACGGGGCCATAGCTCAGCTGGGAGAGCGCTACGCTGGCAGCGTAGAGGTCAGGGGTTCGAGCCCCCTTGGCTCCATACCTTTAAACCCTTATTCTATAAGGGTTTTTTGTTTTGAGGAAAAGGTTCATTCTCTGAATCCTCCAGTTGAGCGAAGTCAAAGTGAGCAGTTTATCTGTCAATCATGAATTTTCCAATACCTCCTTTTGTTCCTCAAAGACTGTCATGTCTTCCAAAGGAGGGGAGTAGACATGAAGAGATACCATTCGTTCGGATGTGGGATTAGACATTTTGTGAATTAAACCTTTGGTTGAAATAAGGCATTCTCCTTCGTGGACAAAGTATGAATTGGAGAGTTCTGCGTGTTCGCCGGCTGAGCGATAAATAGAATTAAGAAGCTTTCCTTCTAACACCATTGCACAACCAATGGATTGACCATGATCATGTACAGTTGTCTCCTTGTTTGGCGGAATGTTAATCACGATAATTTCCAATTCATTATTTCGATAGATGGCATTTCGGCCGTAAGCGTACTGGTCTGGTTCCTTAATATACGGTTGACTTAATTTTGCTGCGTTTGGAATTTGTTTTAAAGACGTTGCTAAATCTTTAACCGATGGATTTTTCAAGCCGCTAAAAATGTCTTGGATACACTCATACAGTTCCATTCGTTTTTGCCTCCCGGAATATTTAGAATTTCCTTACATTGGTATTTCATAGGTTAATTCATGGTATTTACCCATATACAATTTAGAGGCGGCAAACGCCCAGTGAACAAAAAAAAATGTGGGGGCAAAATGTTGTCTTATCACCAACTTATTCGAGTTTATTAGTTGGAATAGTGGATTGAAAGGATTAAAACGGCCTGCTTTAATTCGCTTGAGGGAACGAGCAGGGATTCATAAGTGCAGTTCTAGACACAATATCGGGGAAAAGCTTTCAAGCTTTCTATGTTGTGCTTGAAATTTACTCCATTGACAAAACACAATCGATTTGAAATAATATTTGATTATATGCTCATTCATTCACATAATTATAATAAAATAATATCATTTCCCCTGAAAGGGAGAATATTAGAATGAAAGCTAATGGTATGCAAAATCTATTAGCTTCTTTTGGTTTCAAAAAATGATGTGTTTCGCATGTATTCATATAGGAAGGAATGACAACATGAAGACAAAACACTATTGGGTGATTTCTTTGCTCGCCGTCTTAGCGGTCGGGCCGGGATTGATGTCTAACACGGCATTGTCGTCAGTTCAAGGCCTTGTTCAGAAAGCGGTTGGAACAAGTGTCTTCACATCAGTAAATCCGATATTGATCGGCAATATGGCCTTTGCCTTGTTAGTTCCGGCAGGACCGCTGCTGAGGAAAAAATTCGGTGCTCGTCCCGTCTATCTGGCTTCATTACCTGTCTTTATACTAGGTTCACTGCTCATCGCATGTTCAGGCGATATTGCATGGATGGCGGCAGGGCGCTTTTTACAGGGAGCGGCAACAGGCGTCATGCTGATGATTATGATTCCAATGCTTGTACTGTCATTCCCGATTGAACGCAGGAATTATGCACTGCTTGTGCTGATCGGGGGATTCTATGGTTCTGTTATCATCGGCACAATCCTCGGAACCATTGCAACAAGCTGCGGGCATTGGAGATGGCTGTTTTTCATCTTTGGCACCTTGTCCCTGATCGGTGTCGCGGTGAGCTATTTCTTTCTTCATGACGAGCATCACGGGGCGTCGGATCAAGAACAGCTGCTTGATCGTGTGGGAATTCTTTTATCTGTTTTCCTTGCCGCAGCCTCAGCGGTTTCATTCATTTTTCTGCAAAAATGGGGGCTGTCATCGGGTTATGTATGGATTGGTTTCGGGGTGACGTTATGTTTGCTCATTGGTCTATTGATTGTGGAATATAAAGTGAAAAACCCCTTCATATCTATTAAACTGATGCTGCTGCCAAAACCTGTGCTTGGCTTATTGATCATAGCTGCAGGGACGATAACGGTAGCTGTCAGCCTGTCTGCTTTTCAAGGCTTGCTCCGTCAAATGTATGATATTTCTCAGGAGCATCTCATTTTTTTAAACTTGACTCTTTTAATCGGAGTGGCGATCGCGGCCATTTTGAGCGCTCTGTTATATGATAAAGTCGGACCAGGGATGCTCGGTATTATCGGCGGACTCATTCTCGTTTTTGTGAATTTTCAATGGTTGCATATACAGGATCGATCATCTCTTTATATGTTCGCGGCACTGTTTATCATGCTTGCAGCGGGAACAGGCCTGACAGTCGCCGCAGGGCTGATGGGAGCTGCCATGGGAGGCCCGCTGCCTGATTTGGTCAAGAGAATGACAGCTGTTCAGTTTTTAAGATTGTTTGTCTATATGGGAGTTCCCATTCTCATCGGCTTTTTCACGAAAAAAGATGCTGCCAGACAAAGCGGTTCGGTACAGGATTCTATGATGACTGCTTATCATGATCTTTTCTTCATTTCTTTTATCCTTAGCGTGCTGCTCGTCTGCCTGTCATTTTGTATGAATGCCACTGGAATGGGGCACAAGCTGGCACATAAACCACATGATAAAGCGAAAACAGCTCCGGAAAAACCGGCCGTCTCAGCACAAGGTTTGTCGAAGGCAACTGTCAAATCATATAAAGTAATAAATGATACGGAATATCGGAATGCACTCAGAAATTTACAAAAATAGAAACATGGTAAAAACCTTTTCATTGAGCGAAAAGGTTTTTATTTTGCAATCTTTTCCCAACTTTATCCCTAAAGAATTGAAAAATATTAGAAGTGCAAGTAAAATTCTAAAAGGTAGATTCTTTTACATTCGTAATCTTTTAATTCGAAGGAAGGTTTTCATGGCCCGTAAAAAACTTAAAAAACGTAAACTCTTGATTTCACTATTTTTCCTTGTATCGATTCCGCTAGCTCTGTTTGTTTTAGCGACAACTTTATCAAAACCGATTGAAATATCCAAAGAAACTGAAGAAATCGATGAACAGCAAGTATTTATAGACAGTCTGTCCGGACATGCCCAAATTTTGTATGAAAAATACCATGTTCTCCCCAGCATCACAATTGCTCAGGCCATTCTCGAATCGGACTGGGGGAACAGTGAACTGGCTGCTAAGGCCAACAACCTTTTTGGCGTAAAAGGGAATTATAAAGGCCATCATGTCACGATGGAAACGGACGAAGTTGAAAAAGGGAAAAGAAAAACCATTCGCGCGAAGTTTCGAAAATACAGCACGTTTTTTGAATCTATGGATGATCACGCCCAATTGTTCGTCCGTGGCACATCGTGGAATAAAAAGAAGTATAAACCGGTGCTTGAGGCAGGGAATTATAAGGAAGCGGCAACCGCCCTGCAAACATCAGGATATGCTACAGACCCTGACTACGCTGACAAAATCAGTGCTATTGTGGAAAAATACGATTTAGATGAGTACGATGAGGTAAATCCATCCCTCAAATCTGTGGATTTAAACGCCTCTATTAAAGACAGTGCCGTTCAAGACGTATGGTCCAAGCCTTCTACTGATGATCGGTCCATAAGGCTTACCTCTGCCCAATCTTACGTCGGCAAAGACATAAAGGTTGTGTCTAAAAAACAGAAAGGCCAGTCTGTATGGTACCAATTCCAAATCAATGATAAACTTATTGGCTGGATTGATGATTCAGCTGTTGAAATAAAGGAGGCAACCTAAGCCCTTTTTACTGGTATTTTTAATTCTTTGTTCCATTCCGGGGAATTTGAGGTATAATATTCCACGGAAGTTATCACTTTTTAACTATGCTTTCGGGAGGGAACAAAGGTGCAGAAATATAGACGCAGAAACACGGTTGCCTTTACAGTATTAGCTTATTTTACTTTTTTTGCGGGAGTATTTTTGTTTAGTATCGGACTCTATAATGCTGATAATCTGGAACTCAATGAAAAAGGTTATTACATCGCTGTTATGATACTTGTAGCAGTTGGTGCGATTCTTACACAAAAAGTAACCCGTGATAACGCGGAAGATAACGAAATCATCGCGGAACAGGAAAAAAGACAAAATCAATCTCATATCGAATCATAAAAAAATCCGGCGACTGCACGCCGGATTTTTTGATATCACCCTGTAAACACTTCGCCGTCAGGGTAACGGATATTTGATTGCTCTGTTTTTGCGAATGAAAACACGAACGTTAAAGGACCAATTCTTCCGATAAACATGATGACAATAATGATACACTTGCCAGCTGTTGTCAGTTCAGGAGTAAGCCCCATCGTAAGGCCGACAGTTCCGAATGCGGAAAAGGTTTCAAACACAATTTGAAGAAATGGCGCTTGTTCTGTGATCGTCAGGGCGAAAATCCCTAAAAACACGATGAACAAACTGGTGACACTCACAGCTAAAGCTTTAATGATAATCGGATATTTGATGGAACGGCGGAAAATAACCGTTTCTTTTTTACCTCTCAAGTAAGCAATAACAGATGTTAAAATCACGATGAACGTAGTCAGCTTAATGCCGCTCGCCGTTGATGCGCTTCCTGCTCCGATAAACATCAATAATAAAGTAAATACAATTGTTCCTTCTCTCATGCTTCCAAAATCTAGAGAATTGAAGCCTGCGGTTCTCGGCGTCACTGCCTGAAAATAGGACGCCCACAGTTTATCGACTATATGCAGGTGGCCGAGCGTGCCGGGGTTGCTGTATTCTAAAATAAAGACCGTAAGCATAGCAATCGCATTCAACATCAGCGTTCCTGTAAGCATGAGCTTTGTATGTAAAGAAAAAGCTTTAAAACGCCGATTTTTCATCACATCAAACAGAACCGTAAATCCGATCCCTCCTGTAATAAATAAGAAAGTAATCACGAGGTTCACTGTAGGATCGCCAACGTAGCTCATCAAATTATCAGGCCACAGCGAAAACCCGGCATTGTTAAAAGCAGAAATTGCGTGAAACAAACTTGCAAACAAGCCGGATGACCAGCCGTACTGAGGTACAAGCCGGATGGATAAAATGAGTGCTGCTATCAATTCAATACTGATCGAAAACATAAACAGGACTTTGACAAGGCCAATGACACCGCCGATTGTCGGCTGGTTTAAGGCTTCCTGGACGAGCATTCGTTCTTTTAAGCCGATTTTTTTTCCTAATATCATGACGATCAAGACCGCAAATGTCATAAATCCAAGCCCGCCAATCTGAATCAGCCCCATAATAACTGTTTGCCCGAATACCGTAAATTGAGTACCGGTATCGACAACAGCAAGCCCTGTAACAGTTGTAGCGGAAGCCGCAGTAAAAAGGGCATCTATCCATGACAATGGCTTCGTAGTGGAAATCGGAAGCATTAATAGGACAGCCCCGATGATAATGGTAAGGAAAAAACCAATGGCAAGCACTTGAGGCGGTGTAAACCGAACCCATTTGATCACTTTATCCCTTTGAAGTGTCACTTTTGTCTACATCCCTTCGTTTTCAAAACGTTTAATATCCTTTTTGTGGCCCATGATCACCAGGCAATCTTGCTCGTGAATGATGTCTTCAGGCGCGGGGGAAAGACAGATATCTCCATGATGTTTGATGGCCAGGATCGTGCAGCCGTACTTTGCTCTTACATTCAGGTCAATAATCGATTTTGAATCAAGCTTGCGCGTAGCCAACAGCTCGACAATACTGTATTCATCAGATAGATCAATGTAATTCAAAACATTTTCGTCTGAAAGGCTTTGTGCGATTTTAACTCCCATATCTTTTTCAGGATGAATAATCCGGTCAGCGCCGATTTTTTCAAGCACCTTGTGATGATAATAGTTTTGAGCCTTCACCCAAATATTTGGAATATCAAGCTCCTTTAATAATAGGGTGGTCAGCGTACTCGCTTGAATATTTGCTCCGATGGCAACAATCACATATTCAAAATTGCGTATTCCTAATGAAAGCAATTCGTTTTCTTCGGTGGCGTTGGCAATTACCGCATGAGTGGCGTAAGAAGCATATGCATTGACCTTTTCTTCGTTGATATCAACCGCAAGGACCTCATGCCCCATTCTATGAAGTTCTTTACAAATGCTGCCGCCAAACCGGCCCAGCCCGATCACGGCAAATTGCTTATTTTTAATTCTTCCCAATGTTCATATCTCCCTTAGTGAATTAACGTTTTTGAAGCAAAAAAGACCATTGCAAAGAATGGTCGATAATAGACCTCCTCTCTGTATACGCCTACGAGGTTAGCTGTCGGATTAGGGATTCAGAGTACCCCCTCTTACTTAGTAAGATTCACCCCAAGGCTGTTAAAAAAACAGCCAATCGTTGGTTCCCCCGTTCGTGTTTGATTAAGCGGTAAAAGAGACTGTATGAAATTGAACACTCAAGAATTTACTCCTGTTTCTAGTGTTTGTCAATTTAAATTTTAAACCAGAAAAAAGATAACGGGAATTAGAGAAAAAGGGGAGGGTAAAACGCAAAAAAGACCGGCGTTAACCGGTCTTTTACATTAGTTGCAACCGCAAGGCTGAGTCGGAGGAGTGCTGCGCTTAGCCACGTCAATGCTGGCTTCTGCGTAAAATTTATTTCCAATGCTTAATGATTTATTCTCTGCACGGAAAGTATATGTACCTGCGGCAGGAAGTGTTTTGTTATTCAGTTTTAATTTGAATTCGCCAGCTCCTAACAAATCAAGTGCCAAAGGAACTCTTACTGTTTTCCCGTTATTGAGGATCTGTGTTGTACGCAAGGCATTTCCGTTCAATGTGTCTTTCGTGTTTGCAGTAAATCCGCTTGGCAATGTAAACTCCATAACGCCAAGGCTGAGAAGCGTGTTTGGACGGTAAGTCAATTCGATATCTGAGAAAGACCATTCCGTTTTGCTGGCGCCAGTGATTGTTGCGAACAATGAAGCTGTAGACTGTGTTCTCATAGTAGATTCAGTATGAGCTTTAGTTGATGTAGATTCAGCCGCGAAAGAAGCTGTAGGTGCAGAAACGAGTAACCCGAGACTTAATGCACTAATTGCCAAAGAAGATAATAATTTGCGTTTCATAACAAAATTCCCCCTAAAAAATGATAAATTAAACAGGCCTGCCCGCTTTTCACCTCCTCTGAAGGCCAAATACAAATTTTACCTACATAAAATTACCATCAAATATTTTGGAAGTAAATGGGGTGTTTTTCCCGTATTTTTCAAATTTGTAGTAGTTACATCAAAAAAACGCCTGGTTTCCCAGGCGTTTTCTGCTTTACTTTGTTTCGATCGGTATAAATTTAAAAATTTCTCCGGTCTGCACCGATTCAGCAAGCCGTTTCAGCCAGTCATAGTAAGCTTTAGAGCTTTCCAGCTGATCATATAACTGCAGTGCTTCATTTTTGATATCCTCATCGAGATCTTCCTTGCTTAAAACCTTTTGTAAATCAGCTTGTGCTTCCTCGATCGCTGTTACATTCACTTGAACCTCCCGCTCCCATTTAGGTGGAAAGAAATTTGTGAAAAATTTAAAGAAATCCTTCTCAGCCACAAATGTATGCTTGCGGATGCCCCGGTGAAATGTTTTTTTCACTACATTTAAGTCTTGAAGCTTTTTGACGCCAGTGCTCATGCTTGGTTTGCTCATTTGCAACTCCTCACGCATTTCGTCAAGCGTCATCTCATCCCTCATATACATCGTCCCATATAAAATCCCGACACTGCGGGTAATTCCGTAAAGATCCATCGTTTCAGCAATGGAGTCAATAACAAGATCCCGAGCCTGTTCTATAGCTGCAAATTCTGGATTTTCATCCATACTGACCCTCTTTTCCTTTAGAAAATTAAATTCGTTAAGTTATTTCTTTATGTTCTTTATCTTAACGAAACATGAGGAAAAGTCAAAAAGAAAAATCAAAATGGGACTTTGACAGTTTAAAAACCATATGTTAGATTAAGGTTGTTAAAAACATTAAATTTTTATTTAACAAACTTTATTTACGTCAAGGAGGCTTATATGAGTCAAACATTATTCATTGACGGAGAATGGATCAGTGCCGAAAAAGAACAGATCCGCAGTATTATCAACCCATTTAATCAAGAAGAAATTGCAACTGTAAGCGAGGGAGGGCGAGAGGACGCCATCAAAGCAATCGCAGCCGCACGCAGAGCATTTGACAAAGGAGAATGGTCTTCGCTATCCGGGCTTGAACGCGGAAAAATTGTTCTGAAAATTGCGGAATTAATCAGACGCGACCTTGAGGAGCTGGCTGAGCTTGAATCTCTTGATACAGGAAAAACACTCGAAGAAAGCAAGGCCGATATGGACGATATCGCCAATGTTTTTCAATATTACGCCGGCTTGGCAGACAAAGATGGCGGAGAGATCATTTCATCTCCGATTCCTGATTCAGAAAGCAAAATTATTAGGGAGCCAATCGGGGTTTGCGGCCAGATCACTCCATGGAATTATCCGCTCCTTCAAGCGAGCTGGAAAATCGCCCCTGCACTGGCCGCAGGAAACACAATCGTCATGAAGCCGAGTGAGATTACGCCGCTGACGACAATCAAAGTCTTTAAGCTGATGGAAGAAGCCGGTGTTCCAAAAGGTGTCGCGAATCTTGTCCTTGGACCGGGAGCCACAGTAGGCGATGAACTTGCCGTAAACAAAGACGTCGATTTGATTTCGTTTACGGGCGGAATTGAAACAGGCAAAAGCATCATGCGGGCGGCAAGCGGAAACGTCAAAAAGATCGCGCTTGAATTGGGCGGGAAAAATCCAAATATTGTTTTCAAGGACGCGGATTTAGAAGTTGCGGTTGATCAGGCCTTAAACGCTGTATTTTTCCACGCCGGCCAAGTATGCTCTGCAGGTTCCCGCTTGCTTGTTGAGGATGCCATTCATGATCAATTTTTGGCGGAGCTGGTCAAACGGGCAAAACGCATAAAACTCGGAAACGGTTTTCATGCTGAGACAGAAAGCGGTCCGCTTATTTCGGCGGAGCACAGGGCAAAGGTAGAAAAATATGTAGAGATCGGAATAGAGGAAGGCGCGAAGCTGGAGACAGGAGGCAAACGCCCGGAAGATCCTGAGCTTCAAAACGGCTTTTTCTATGAACCTACTATTTTCTCAAACTGTAATTCTGACATGAGAATCGTTCAGGAAGAGGTTTTCGGTCCTGTATTGACAGTCGAAACCTTCAGCTCTGAAGAAGAGGTAATCGAGCTTGCGAATGATACCATCTATGGCTTGGCTGGAGCGGTATGGTCAAAAGACATTGAAAAGTGCGAACGGGTAGCTGCCCGCTTGAGAATGGGAACCGTTTGGATCAACGATTTTCATCCGTACTTTGCACAAGCGCCATGGGGCGGATATAAGCAATCCGGGTTCGGACGCGAGCTTGGAAAAATAGGCCTTGAAGAATACACAGAAGTCAAACATGTATACCGCAATACAAAACCGGCAGCGGTTAACTGGTTCAATTCATAAGAGGGGGAGATTGATCATGACATTAAATATGAAGGTAGAAAGCATGCAGAAATTCCACACATTTGAAATTCCGACTGTGATTAAGCATGGAATCGGAGCCATCAAGCATACGGGTGAGGAAGTAGCTGCACTGGGCGTTTCAAAAGCGCTCCTTGTCACAGACCCAGGGATTTATAAAGCCGGTGTTGCTGATCCTGTAATCGAATCACTTAAAGAAGCAGGCATTGAAGTGGTGCTCTTTAATAAAGTTGAGCCAAACCCGCCTGTCCGTCTGGTGAATGAAGGATCTGAGCTTTACAAAAAAGAGAACTGTAATGGTTTGGTGGCAGTCGGAGGCGGAAGCTCCATGGATACAGCAAAAGCAATCGGAGTAGAAGCGACTCACGAAGGAAGCGTGCTTGATTATGAAGCGGCAGATGGGAAAAAACCGCTGGAAAACCGCATTCCTCCGCTGACGACAATTCCCACTACAGCTGGAACAGGATCAGAAGTAACCCAATGGGCGGTTATCACAGATGAAGAAAGAGAATTCAAATTCAACACGGGCGGTCCGCTGATTGCAGCGCACTTGACCATCATTGATCCTGAGCTTCATGTTTCAATGCCTCCGCATGTAACAGCTATGACGGGAATTGATGCGCTCGCCCATGCCATTGAGTGCTATACAATGAAATTTGCACAGCCAATCACGGATGCGGTTGCCTTAATGGCGATTGAGTATGCCGCTCATTACATTAAGAGGGCATTTGCTGACGGAGAGGATCTGGAAGCAAGGTATGGAATGGCGCAGGCTGCGATGCTTGCCGGCCTTTCTTACGGAAGTGAATCAGCGGGCGCGGCTCATGCGATGAGCCAAACGCTTGGCGGTATTATCCCAGTCGCTCACGGCCAATGTGTAGCGGCGATGATGGGCCCTGTCATGGAATACAACTGGAAGGGCTATCCTGAGAAGTTTGCGCGTATTGCGAAAGCGTTCGGTATTGATACAAGCAAGATGACAACAGAAGAAGCTGCGAAAGCATCTGTCAATTGGATGTATGATCTGGTCGAAGATTTAGAAGTGCCGACTTTAGAAGAGCAGGGAGTATCACCTGATATGATCGAACGCTTGTCTAAAGAAGCAATGAAAGATCCGCAAACCTTCGGAAACCCTAGAGATTTAAATGAAAAAGCATACAACTGGATCTACAAGCGCTGCTTTAACCTTACGCCTAAAACTGTATAATCAAAATCCCGCTCCTTTACAGAGCGGGATTTTTTGGGATAATGAAGCATAGGTGGAAATTTTAGATAAGAAGGAAGGTGCCAGCTGATGTGGAAGCGTATGACTGCAAAAGCGGAAGGCTTATATATCGCAGATACAAAAAGCTTCGTAACAAAGCAAATGGACAAGCTTGATTTTGATTATGGCGGCATCCCCGGCGACTTGCATTTTGGCCTGACCAAAAAAGCGGGAGCCAGAGAACCAATGTTTTCAAGAGGGACTGAAATTTTCAACCGCAGACAAATTTCAATTGTTTCAATAGAGGAATGCAACGAAATCGCTTTAAAAATGGGAGTGCCGAGAATTTTGCCGGAATGGCTCGGGGCGAATGTGGCAGTCAGCGGTATGCCAGATCTTACTTCATTAAAAGAAGGAAGCCGGATTATTTTTCCGAGCGGAGCGGCTCTGCTGTGTGAGGGCGAAAATGATCCGTGTATCCAGCCGGGAGAAGTCATTCAGTCTTATTATCCGGACCAACCGAAGCTGGCGTCGGCTTTCGTCCGCCACGCACTGGGCATTAGAGGGATTGTCTGTATTGTGGAGAGACCTGGTGCTGTTTACACAGGTGATGAAATAGAAGTTCATTCCTATCAGCGAAAAGTCAAACGAAAAGCAGAAAGGGTCTGATTAAATCAGGCCCTTTCTATCTTTTCTTTAATTTCTTTCATTTGGCTGAGGTGCCGTTTTTCATGATGGCCGATAAAATCGATCCACTGTCTGACAGTCAGCTCTTGAAACACAGGATGCGGAAGCACTCTTTCAAAATCTTCTTCTTTCAGAGAGGCAATCGCAGCAGTCAGCTGCTCTCTTACCACATCAAGCTCACGTTTCATTTGGCTGCCTGAAATAAAATCATGCGCAGGCTCAAGATGACTCGGGGCTTTCCGTTTATTATTTCTGTCCTGTGCTACCTCAAGCGGTTTTTCTTCAATTTCTTTAATCGGAGCGTCCTGTACACGTTCCTTCAACATTTTTTGTGCGGTCATATCGATTTTTTTCAAATGGTCAAGAACTTCCCGTATGCTCCATTCTTCAGCAGAAGGCTTTTGATTCAGCTTTTCGTCAGAAAGTCCTTTCAATTCGTTCCACGTTTCTAATCTGGCTTCATTAAAGATACTCATCATATCTCCTCCTAAAATGACATTACCATATATATAAGCAATTATCATTTATAAAGCACTTCAAATGGGTTACTTATCTTAAAATTTTGAAACTTTTCCCGGGGTGTCTCGTATTAATGGTAACGGCAGCCGTTCATCAATGCATTGATGAAGAAAGGATGAGGAAATTGGAGTTATTTGGAGTACCTATACAAACAATTTATCTTTATACGCTTATTATTGCGGGCAGCCTTACGCTGTTATTTCTGTTTTTCGGAGATGTATTTGCAGGGCTGCCAGAAGGCATTCCGTTTCTTAATCCGACATTAGTGCTCTCATTTTTCACATGTTTTTCAGCGGGCGGATATATAGGTGAACTCGTATTGCCTCTGTCAAGCTTGCTGATTGCGCTTTTATCTTGCATCCTTTCGATCATGCTGGTGGTATTGCTTCACATCTTTGTACTGGTGCCATTATCATCTGCAGAAGAATCATTGGCATATAGAGAAGATGATCTCAGAGGAAGACTCGGTAAAGTGATTACAGCTGTTCCTGTTGACGGGTTTGGTGAAGTGGTCATTGAAGGGATAGGCGGCACCATCTCGAAGTCAGCGATCAGCTTTGAAAATCAACAGATCGGTTATGGCACAAGAGTGCTAGTCGTAGATGTCAAAAACGGAGTTCTTTCGGTTACTCCGCATGAACCCATTTAACATAAAAGGAGGAATTTGATATGACAATGCCGATTATAATGATCATCGGAGTTGTATTCTTTTTATTAATTGCACTAATAGCTGTGTTTATTACGAAGTATCGTACAGCAGGGCCTGATGAAGCGTTAATTGTAACAGGGAGCTATCTGGGCAATAAAAATGTTCATGTCGATGAAGGCGGCAACCGTATTAAAATCGTCCGCGGCGGAGGAACCTTTGTCCTTCCCGTCTTCCAGCAGGCAGAGCCGCTAAGCTTATTATCAAGCAAACTCGATGTTTCGACACCTGAAGTCTATACAGAACAAGGAGTGCCAGTAATGGCCGATGGAACTGCGATTATTAAAATCGGCGGTTCTATAGGAGAAATCGCTACAGCGGCCGAACAATTTTTAGGGAAATCAAAAGACGACCGTGAGCAGGAAGCGCGGGAGGTTTTAGAAGGCCACCTTCGTTCCATTCTCGGCTCAATGACAGTAGAAGAAATCTATAAAAACAGAGAAAAATTCTCTCAAGAGGTGCAGCGTGTCGCTTCACAGGATCTCGCGAAAATGGGGCTTGTAATCGTCTCGTTTACCATTAAAGATGTTCGTGATAAAAACGGTTATCTTGAATCATTAGGGAAACCGAGAATTGCCCAAGTAAAACGTGATGCTGATATCGCGACAGCAGAGGCTGATAAAGAAACCCGAATTAAGCGGGCAGAGGCCGATAAAGACGCAAAAAAATCAGAACTTGAACGGGCGACGGAAATCGCTGAAGCTGAAAAAATCAATCAGCTCAAAATGGCTGAATTCCGCAGAGAACAAGATACGGCAAAAGCGAATGCCGACCAAGCATATGATTTAGAGACTGCCAGAGCGCGCCAGCAAGTCACAGAGCAGGAAATGCAGGTTAAAATTATCGAACGCCAAAAACAAATAGAACTAGAAGAAAAAGAAATTCTTCGCCGTGAACGTCAATACGACTCAGAGGTAAAGAAAAAAGCCGATGCAGACCGTTATTCTGTTGAGCAGTCCGCAGCAGCTGAGAAAGCTAAACAGCTCGCGGAAGCCGATGCCAAGAAGTACAGTATAGAAGCAATGGCAAAGGCTGAGGCGGAAAAAGTAAGAATTGACGGGCTAGCAAAAGCAGAAGCGGAAAAAGCGAAAGGAGAGACAGAGGCAGAGGTTATCCGCCTGAAAGGTCTTGCAGAAGCGGAAGCAAAAGAGAAAATTGCGGCCGCCTTTGAACAGTACGGGCAGGCGGCGATTTTCGATATGATTGTCAAAATGCTTCCGGAATACGCGAAACAAGCAGCGGCACCTCTTTCAAATATTGATAAAATCACCGTTGTCGATACAGGAGGAAGCGGTGAATCAAGCGGAGCAAACAAAGTAACCAGCTATGCGACGAACTTAATGTCAAGTCTGCAAGAAAGTTTAAAAGCATCCTCAGGAATTGATGTAAAAGAAATGCTTGAGAACTTTTCAGGAAAAGGAAACGTAAAACAAAGCATTAATGAATTAACAAATGAAATCAAAGAAGCCAAAACGATCCAAAAATCAGAGTAAGGAAAGGGCAGAACCGTATGGTAACTGTACGTGAAGCGAAGTTAGAGGATATAAAGGACATTGCAAAAGTGCATGTAGACAGCTGGAGGACAACATACCACGAAATTATCCCGATTGATTATTTAAACAGCCTGAACTATAAGGAATTTGAAGACAAATGGAAAAGTCGCTCGTTAAAGGGAGTATTTGTTGCTCAGGACGAAAAGGGTTCAGTATTCGGCTTTGCTTCATTTGGACCTATTCGCTCTGAACAAGAAGGCTATGACGGCGAGTTATACGCTATTTATCTTCTGGAAGAGCGCCAGCGGCAAGGTGCAGGCAGGGCGCTCTTAGCAAAAGGAGCGGAGTTTTTGCTTCAACATGGTTTTTCAAGTATGTTTGTTTGGGTTATTGAGCAGAATCCCTCGATTATATTTTATCAGGCCTATTCACCTGAAAGAGTAGCGGAGGACAACTTTGAAATTGCCGGAGTAAGGCTGAAAGAAGTAGGTCTTGGCTGGCCGGATCTTTCAGCTTTAAAAACACTTCTTAACAGATAACGAAAAATCCCCCAGCGGAATTCGCTGGGGGATTGTTACTTTTACGCTTTGTCACTTTTAAGCAGACGGGGTGCTGTCATAAATAATAAACATAGGACAATTGCACAAATAATGAATGAAGGAACCATGTAAGTCGCATTATAAGTTAAAGAATAAATCCATACCGGTGTTCCTTTTGGAGCAAAGCTGCCGAAAAACACAGCTCCTGAAATGACATGCGCGGCATAGCGCAGCAAACTGCCGATAAAAACTGCGCTGACCACTGAAACAATCAATTTCCCTTTTGTTTTTGATACAGCGGCTTTACGGACAGAAGAAGCGAAACAGCCGCTTATGCCGATTGCTGCGAAAGCGACAATGTAATCTAACAATAGCTGTACAGGATGTTGAGCAAACAAGTTTCCGATTGCTATTTGTACTAGACCTGTCAACAAACCTGTAGTAAGACCTGCTTTGACACCCCAGCGAAACGAAATTAAAAAGATCGGAATCATCATGATGGAGACCGAGCCTCCTTGAGGCATGCTAAGAAACATTCCTGAGACAATGTCTAAAATAACGGCTGCCGCTGTCATAATGGCAATTTCAATAAGGCGAACCAGTTGCTTAGATTGATTCATATCTATCTCCTTCCATTGACAGACAA
>NZ_JAVAXX010000127.1:0-17454 GCF_042709275.1 Bacillus sp. LR_5
TACATTTTGTTTTCATGTATCCTCGCTCCAGCAGCAGAGAGTTACACGATACACCTTATGGATAAGGAACAAAATGAAAACATAGAAGCTGAACAAAAAGGCTGCAATATTTCACACAAAGGTCATTATATAATTTATTTGTTTTGAAGTCAACCATATCTCCATTACTGCTTCGCTGTTTATGATATAATAAACAAAAATTAGTGGTAAACTTTTAGGTGATAAAAACATGGTAGAACAAACAAAAGAACAATTATCCGCCTTTCATTATCATATGCTCGATTTTTTATTAACCAAATCTGAAAAAGTCACATTCACCGACTCATTCATATGGCTGACTTCGGCTATTCAAACCTATTTTTCATCCCTTTGTGTTTCGCTTACACCGTCACCATCTGACTCTGCGGCAAAACTGGCAGATGATGAATTACATTTTTCCGCTTCGAAAATAAACGCTTCATTTTATATGATTGAGGACGGCTCCAGCAGGCGCTTTCATCTTACATGCAGGCAGGATGGAGAGATTCCTGAAGGGCTTGCGGACGTGGTTGCTTCATTTTTAAACCAGTCTATGAAACAGGAAAGGCTCTATATCAAAACGATCTATCAAAAAAAGATATACAAAATGACAGAGCTGTTCCATTCACTGCTTGATCAGACAGAGGTGCTGAAGCAGCTTTTAGAAAGCTTGACCCGCACGTTTTCTCCTTTTGAGTTTTCATTGTTTATTTCACACGACCAAGATCAATGTTTAGGTATTCCTGCAAAAGAGCTGTATATGGAAGGGGAAAAATCCGATTCCTTTGCTCTCAAAGTGTATTTGTCGGGGGATATTTTGCGGAAGAATGAATCAGCCGCCTACATTCCGATCAAAGGACAGCAGGGAACGTACGGTGTGTTGATGGTTGAAGGAACGGGCGGCAGTTTGATTACTGACGTCTACCTTGATGAAATGTCGCTGATCGCAAACGCGGCGGGAAAAGCGTTTGAAAATGCCCAGCTCTATGAACAATCCAAAGCAAGCATCGCAAATTTGGAATTGATCAATGAAACGTCACGCCGCCTGAATCAGAGGCTGACATTGACCGATACGATGAATGATCTGGCTGTGAGAATGGCAGAATCATTTCAGGCAGATGAAGTGGGGTTTTTTCATATAGACCATTTTGAAAAGCTAACATTGCTCCCTGGCAGCACAGTGTTTTTTAAAGAAGCGAAGCCATCTGATTTTTATCATGAGTTGAAAGAAAAGCTGTATGAAGGTGAAAAAGGGGTTTTCATCGGAAATGGCCAGTCTGTTTTTGGAAAGGCCGGCTACGGCTCGCTGATGGCCGCTCCGATGATTGAGAATGACCGGCTTTTAGGCTTTGCGGTTTTATTAAAACAGGAACTGTACGCTTTTACATTTGAAATGTACAAGCTGTTTCAAGCGCTGATTCATCACGCAACGCTGGCTGTAACTAATTCGATGCTCCGCGACCGCCTTGAGCATCTCGTGAAAACAGATCAGCTAACTGAACTGTATTCAAGGGTGTATTTAGATGAAAAAATTCAATACAGCATGAAAATCCACCAAAAGGGGGTCTTTATTCTTGTAGATATTGATAATTTCAAGAATGTAAATGATACGTACGGTCATCAGACTGGGGACGAGATTTTAATTCAAGTCGCTTCGGTGATTAAAAGCAACATCCGAAAGCATGATGTAGGCGCCCGCTGGGGAGGCGAAGAGCTGGCGATTTATTTGCCGAATGTGCCGGTTGCGGTGGGTAAACGGATTACTGAGCGATTGGTTTATGCGGTCAGAAAAAACACGAAACCCGAGGTGACCATTTCATGCGGTATCTCCTGCTGGACTGCAGAAAAAAGAAAGTCTCTGAAAGAGCTTGTGCATGAGGCTGATGAAGCGCTCTACAGCGCGAAACGAAGCGGAAAAAACCGCTTGATGATTCACGAATCAATAAAATAAAAAAAGCCCAAAACAATATCAGTTTTGGGCTTTTAAATTACTGTGCTAACGCTTTTTCAAGCGTTTCGGCAAATTGTGATAAGTATTTTTCATCAATTTCGTCGAAACGGTTTTTCACTGGGCTGTCGATGTCTAGGACGCCGACAACTTTTCCGCCTACATGAATCGGAAGCACAATTTCTGATTGGGACGCTGCATCGCAAGCGATATGTCCCGGAAACGCGTTTACATCCTCAACACGCTCCACTTTTCCGTTTGCATACGCTGTACCGCAAACGCCTCTGCCGAAAGGAATCCGAACACATGCCGGCAGACCTTGGAACGGCCCTAACACAAGCTGTCCGTCCTCTTCTTTGGCAAAATAGAAACCAGCCCAGTTTACTTCAGGCAAAGAATGATACAGAAGCGCTGAGGCATTTGCATAGTTTGCAATTTGATCTGTCTCGTCTTCGGTCATGGCTTCGAGCTGTTTTAGCAGAAGCTGATAGTCTTTTTCTTTATCTCCAGATTGTTTTTCGACATGGAACATGGAAAACCCTCACTTTTTCTATAATATAAAACAAATTTCCGGCTTTTCTGCCGGCATTTGTCGATAAGTTCTTACAGGAACAGCGGCCTTCTGCTTGAATAGTACAAAGAGGAAGGAGTGAGCCGTATGAAAGTAAGCACCAAAGACAAAATTATTGAATCTGCTGTCATGCTCTTTAACCAAAAAGGATTTTCTGGCACGTCTGTTCGTGAAATTGCAAAGTCAGCTGATGTAAATGTTGCGCACATCTCCTACTATTTTAAAGGTAAAGGAGGTTTGATGGAACACTTAGTTTCAGAGTTTTACGAAGGCTACAGCAAAACGCTTGAAACAGCGGCAAGCAATATCTCTTCTCAAAGCACACAAGAACAGCTTCTCCAACTGGTTTTCGATATTTTATCCTATCAGCATAATCACCGTCAATTAACTCGTTTTGTCTACCGGGAAGTCACGATTGACTCCACGTTAATCAGGGAAATTATGTCGACATATCTAATGAAGGAAAAGTATATCTTCCAGCTGATCATTGAGGAAGGAGAAAAACAGCGTGAACATTTAACGCTGCCGCTGCCCCATTTTATTCTTCAATTAAAATCTCTCTTAATGATGCCCTATCTCCAGCCTCAATATATTTCAGAAGTGCTTTACATGCAGCCGCACGAGCCGTATTTTTATAAAATGTACTTTGAAGAAATCAAAATTTGGATCAGGAGCGTCTTCCGGACAGGAGACGTGGCGCTTATCAATTAGCACCCTTCAAAAACGTCTCATATGCGTATCCGACATCTCCCGCTTGATGGGCATCAGACCCAAACACAAGCGGGATTTTCTTTTGCTTCGCTTCATTCAGCATCCAATCCTCGATATAAACGCTGCCAGCGTACGTTTTTCTTAAGCCGGAAGTATTGAAGTCGAGCTCCATTCCGTTTTCTTCTATGGCTCTCAGGCACTGAGAAACGAGTCCGCGAATATGTTCAGACATGCTGTATGGAAACAGCTTGATGAATTTTTGAACGAGAGTGATATGACCGACTCTTTTTGGCTTATTAGAGCCGAGAGATGCTACAATGGAAGAATAGATGCTGCGGTAATACTGTTCATATACAGCTTCAATGCTCCCGCAGGCTGAAATCAGCTCCTTAAAGGTATGCTCATCATAATCAAGGCACAGATAGGAAGAACCTGCGCGCAAAAAATGAACGGATAGGATGCTGTCATCTAAATATGGCCCGTATGTGTCCAGGAATAATGTAATTTCGTCTTCAAATTCAGCAATATAATCGACCTCAAGCCCCGTCCGTATGGCAAGCTGTCCGCGATATTCTTTCTTTAATCGGGAGATTTCGTTGATATAGCGCTCCAGAGAGGCTTGTGCCATCGCGCTGTCTTTCAGCGGTGTCGGATCAGTAAAAGAGGGCGGCAATGGGGCGTGTTCGGTAAAAGTAATCGAATCAAAGCCTTTTTTTAAGGCTTCTTCTGCATATTGTCTGAGTGTGTCATTTGAGCCGTGAGGGCAAAATGGTGTGTGAATATGTCCGTCTCGCTTTTGCATTGGCGTCACTCCATGAAAAAATAGTCAAATCCTGCCGATTTTGCACAAAAAGTTTTTGATTTCTGGTCAAAAAATGTTGGTTACATGGTATCATAATAACAATGAAAACGACAGTTTTTCTCAATACATATCCTGAAATCTTTCTGAATAAATAAAACACCCTGACAGATTAAGGTTAACAGCAAGGGGGCTCATTATGGAGTTTGTCATTGGATTATTAATTGTACTGCTCGCGCTGTTTGCGGCAGGCTACTTTTTCAGGAAAAAAATCTACGCTGAAATTGACCGGCTGGAATCGTGGAAGATTGAAATTCTAAACCGGTCGATTGTGGAAGAAATGTCCAAAATTAAACACTTAAAAATGACGGGTCAGACAGAAGAGTTCTTTGAGAAGTGGCGTGAAGAATGGGATGAGATTGTCACAGCCCACATGCCGAAAGTTGAAGAGCTCCTTTATGATGCCGAGGAAAATGCAGACAAATACCGTTTTAAAAAGGCCAATCAAGTGCTCGTTCATATCGACGACTTGCTGACAGCGGCGGAATCGAACATTGAAAAGATTCTTCGCGAAATCAGCGACCTCGTCACAAGTGAGGAAAAGAGCCGTGAAGAGATTGAACAGGTGAGAGAACGCTATTCAAAATCGAGAAAAAACCTGCTGGCTTACAGCCACCTTTACGGAGAGCTTTATGACAGCCTTGAAAAGGATCTTGACGAAATTTGGAGCGGAATCAAACAATTTGAAGAAGAAACAGAAGGCGGAAACTATATTACTGCACGTAAAGTGCTGCTTGAGCAGGACCGCAATCTTGATCGGCTTCAGTCATACATAGATGACGTGCCGAAGCTGTTGGCTGACTGCAAGCAGACGGTGCCAGGCCAGATTGCAAAGCTCAAAGACGGCTATCGCGAAATGAAAGAGAAAGGGTATAAGCTTGAGCATATCCAGCTTGATAAGGAATTAGAAAATCTGTCAAATCAGCTGAAACGGGCGGAACATGTCTTGATGACTGAGCTGGATATTGATGAAGCGTCCGCAATCCTGCAGCTCATAGACGAAAATATTCAATCTGTTTATCAGCAGCTGGAGGGCGAAGTCGAAGCCGGCCAATCTGTGCTAAGCAAAATGCCTGAATTGATCATTGCTTATGACAAGCTGTTAGAAGAGAAAGAGGATACAAAGGCGGAAACTGAGCTGGTGAAGGAAAGCTACAGGCTGACAGCTGGCGAGCTCGGTAAACAGCAGGCTTTTGAAAAGCGCCTTGATGAAATTGGCAAGCTGCTCTCATCCGTTAAAGATAAGCTCGATGCAGAGCACGTCGCCTACTCACTTTTAGTAGAAGAAGTTGCATCAATAGAGAAGCAGATTGAAGAAGTGAAAAAAGAGCATGCCGAATACCGTGAAAATCTGCAAGCGCTGAGAAAAGAAGAGCTTCAGGCAAGAGAGACGCTCAGCAATTTGAAAAAAACAATTTCTGAGACAGCAAGACTGCTGAAGACAAGCAATATACCAGGCATTCCGAGTCATATTCAAGAGATGCTGGAAAACGCATATCATCATATACAAGAAACAGTCAATCAACTAAACGAACTTCCATTAAATATGGAAGAAGCCGGAGCCCATTTAAAGCAAGCAGAAGATATCGTCAACAGGGCAAGCCGGGAATCAGAGGAACTTGTCGAGCAGGTGATCCTCATTGAAAAAATCATTCAGTTCGGAAACCGGTTCAGAAGCCAGAATCATATTTTATCTGAACAGCTGAAAGAAGCGGAAAGACGTTTTTATGAATATGATTACAGTGAAGCCTATGAAATTGCAGCAGCAGCAGTTGAAAAAGCTGCACCAGGTGCTGTCCGAAAAATAGAATCACAAAAGACAAAAGAGCATCAATATCAATAAATTGTATATAAAAGGCCGACGCGTGAGTGCTCGGCCTTTTAATGTATTCAGAATATAAAAAAGCCTTATTGGATTTAACATCCAATAAGGCTTTTCGTTTTTACTGGTTGATATTAGCTGTTTTTTTATTCGAACCGGTAGCAAGAGAAATCAGATAACCGGCAATGCCTCCAATGATTGCAGGAATGACCCAGCCAAATCCTAAGCTGTAAAGCGGCAGCGATTGACCGAGAACTTTATTTAAAGAACCGAGCGGAATGCTCGCGGCATTCAGGCCATCAATAATACTGAAAATACCAGTTGTAATCAAACAAAGAATATATACTTCACGTCTGCCTTTAAATGATTTTTCAATAAATGAAAGCAAAATGATAACAATTGCTAACGGATAAATAGCTGATAAAATAGGAACTGAGAACAAAATAATATTTGACAGCCCAAAGTTAGAAATAATAAAGCTGAACACAGTGACAATCGTTACAACGGCTTTATAAGATAAAGAAGGAATCAGCTTTGAGAAATAATTTCCGCATGAAGAGACAAGGCCAATGCTTGTTGTCAAGCACGCGAATAGGATAGCGACGCCTAAAATGATATTTCCTAATGATCCGAACAGGTGCTGTGAAGATTCTGATAAAATTTTGCTTCCTGCACCAAGGAGTCCGACAGAATCTGTGCTTGTTGCTCCTAAATAGGCGAGTGATACGTAAACCAGGCCGAGTCCTGCTGCGGCAACAAGTCCCGCTTTAATACATACGGAAGCAACTGATTTACGGCTGGTGATGCCTCTGTCCTTAACGGCATTAACAACGACAATTCCGAACACGATAGAAGCAAGTGCATCCATTGTTTTATAGCCTTCTAAAAATCCTTTAAACAATGATCCGGAAGCATACGTTTCAAGCGGCGACTGAATGTCCCCCATCGGCGTCACGATGCTTTTGATGACTAAGATTGCGATAACAGCAAGTAAAATAGGTGTTAATACCTTGCCAATCCTGTCAACTAGCTTTGTAGGGTTTAAAGCCAGGTAGTACGTAACAGCAAAGAAAAGAAACGTAAAAATAAGAAGTGTGAGCCATGCCGGCATGCCTCCTACAAAAGGTGCAGCCGCAATTTCATAAGAAACAGTGCCTGTTCGCGGAATCGCAAACAGCGGTCCGATTGTTAAATACAGAACGACTGTAAAAATGGTTCCAAAGACCGGATGTGCTTTATCTGCAAGGCCTTTAGCATCTGTACCTGTTAATGCAACAGCTACAACACCTAAAAGCGGCAGGCCGACACCCGTCACGAGAAAGCCAATCATCGCTTTCCAAACATTTTCACCGGCTGCTTGTCCAAGTTCCGGCGGAAATATCATATTTCCTGCGCCAAAGAACAAAGCAAAGAGCATAAGCCCAATGGCGATCGTTTCCTTGGCTGATAGTGATGATTTCATAACGTATAAATCCTCCTAATTTCACTATGGTAGAATATTCTGTCAATTAATTGTCAGATAATATGACGAAAGTAACAAATCTAATTATAGGTGAATGTATGAAGAAGTCAATAGTAATTTCATTTACTTTTTCTGCAGTAATTTGTTATGGTAACATATAAAATCAGTTTTGTATCGCTTTCATATTAAAGGAGTAAAAAGATGTTATATTTAGACAATAGTTCAACGACCAAACCTTACGATGAAGTCTTGAACACATATGAACAAACAAGCAGACGATATTTTGGAAATCCCTCATCTTTGCACCGGTATGGAGTTGAAACGGAACAGCTGCTTCATGCAGCTAAACATCAGATAAAAAGAGCCATAGGCCTAAAGAATTATGATATTGTATTTACGTCAGGCGCTACAGAAGCTAATAATTTGGCTTTAAAAGGAGCCGCTTTGTCAAAAATAAAAGCAGGCAAACATATCATTGCCACTTCTATTGAACATCCATCCGTTACGGATTCGTTAGAACAGCTGACAGAGTTATTCGGGTTTGATGTCACTTATCTTTCAGTGAACGAAGACGGATTTGTTTCAATTGAAGAACTGAAACAAGCCATCCGTCCGGATACCGTGCTTGTCAGCATGATGCATGTGAACAATGAAGTCGGTTCGGTGCAGCCTATTGAAAAGGCAGGAGAAGTGCTGAAAGAGCACCCGAACATTTTGTTTCACGTCGATTATGTGCAGGGCATCTATAAAGTGCCCTTGGCGATTGAAAAGGCAGGCATTGATCTTTGTTCGATTTCCGGGCATAAGTTTCACGGGCTGAAGGGGACAGGCGCGCTTATCGTAAAAGAAGGAACACGTCTTATTCCCCTGATAACGGGCGGCTCTCAGCAAAAAGGCATTCGGGCCGGAACGGAGCATACTGCGGGTGCGGTTTCGCTTGCCAAAGCCATTAATCTTGCCGCTGCTGATTTTGAAACAAGGCTTGACACGATGGCTGCCGCAAAGGAATTGTTTATGAAAAGGCTGAGTGAAACTGAAGGTGTCGTTGTCAACACGCCTCAAATGAATAGTGCGCCGCACATTATTAATTTCTCTGTTCCGGGGATTAAAGCAGAGGTGCTTTTACACATGCTCGAGGAACAGGATATATTCGTCTCAACAACTTCGGCCTGCTCGGCAAAAGAGCATAAGCCCAGCAAAGTTCTCTTACAGATGGGCAAGGGAGAGCAGATTGCCGGAAGCAGCATCAGAATCAGCTTAAACTACAGCCAGACAAGCGATGTGACAGAACCGTTTATGAACGCACTTGTGCCTGGCATCAAAAAATTAAAGAAAATGATGAGGTAGAACATGAATTACGATCATATATTAATTCGTTTTGGGGAAATTTCAACCAAAGGCAAAAACAGAAAAAGCTTTATTGAGCGCTTAAAGCAAAACGTCAGACTCGTTTTGAAAGACTATCCGAACTTAAAATACTTTTCCAATCGGGACCGTATGACGATTACATTAAATGGAGAAGATCCTGAGGCTCTTTTTCCTCATTTAAAGCAGGTGTTTGGCATTCAAAGCTTCAGCCTGGCGATTAAGTGTGATAGCCGCCTTGATGATATTAAGGCAACTGCTCTGCAGGCTATCGAAGATCAGTATCAGCCTGGTGATACGTTTAAAGTCGCAACGAAGAGAGCGTATAAACAATTTGAATTAGATACAAATCAAATGAACGCTGAAATCGGCGGCCATATTTTGCGAAATACAGAAGGATTGACGGTCGATGTTCGCAATCCCGACATCCCGCTCAGAATCGAAATCAGGGAAGAAGCGACCTTTTTGACGATTCGCGATGAAAAAGGTGCAGGCGGCCTGCCCGTTGGTTCTGCAGGCAAAGCGATGCTAATGCTTTCCGGCGGTTTTGACAGCCCTGTGGCTGGTTTTTATGCGATGAAACGGGGACTATCGGTAGAAGCTGTTCATTTCTTCAGCCCGCCGTACACAAGCGAGCGCGCAAAACAAAAGGTAATGGATCTGGCAAAATGCCTGTCCCGCTTTGGGGGAAGCATGACGCTTCATATCGTTCCGTTTACGAAAACGCAAGAGCTCATCCAAAAACAAATACCTGAGAACTACACAATGACGGCAACCCGCCGCCTCATGCTTCAAATTGCCGACAGAATCAGAGAAAAGAGAAATGGGCTTGCCATCATTACTGGAGAAAGCCTCGGTCAGGTAGCGAGCCAAACGCTTGAAAGCATGTATGCGATTAATGCGGTGACGTCAACACCGATTTTGCGTCCGTTAATCGCCATGGATAAAACAGAAATCATCGAAAAATCACGAGAAATCGGCACATATGAGACAAGCATTCAGCCGTTTGAAGACTGCTGTACGATCTTTACGCCGCCAAGTCCGAAAACACGACCTAAAAAAGAAAAAATCGAACACTTTGAAAGCTTTGTTGATTTTGAGCCGTATATTCAAGAAGCGGTTGACAACATTGAAACAATGACGCTTTATAGCGAACAAGAAGCAAACGATAAATTCGCAGAACTCTTTTAAATCGCTCCGGCTCCTGTATACAATTACCAAAGTTTTTTTGAATGAAGCCATGTGTTTTAACACATTCTATACTCACAAGGAGGTGAGACACATGGCTAACAATAACTCAGGTAACAGCAACAACCTTTTAGTACCAGGAGCTGCTCAAGCGATCGACCAAATGAAATTAGAAATCGCTTCTGAATTCGGTGTAAACCTTGGAGCAGAAACAACTTCTCGCGCTAACGGTTCTGTTGGAGGAGAGATCACAAAACGTCTTGTATCTTTTGCTCAACAAAACATGGGCGGAGGACAATTCTAATTTACAATTTCACATAATGGCTTTAGGAGTGGGGGTATCCCCACTCTTTTTCGTGTTATATGTATAAAAAAGGACCAGCGGCCTATAAAAACCTATGTTTACAGAGCTTGTTTTTAGGCATATCCTTACGGAAAGAGCCTGTATTTATGTATAATGGGTGAAGAAAGTGAGGAGTTGTTCGTGTTAAAACGAGAAGATTTAATTGCCCCTATGCAATATAATTTAGTGAATGAAATGGAAAAGTTCAGTGCCGCTGGACAAAAAACCGCTCTTCTATGGGAGGATGAGTCAGGCAAGCAAAAATCTTGGTCATATGAAAAGCTGATGGAAGAAACAAATAAAATTGGAGCGGCTTTGGCTGACCTTGGATTTAAAAAGGGAGACAAGCTGATTGTAATGGTTCCGCGGGTGCTTGAAGCCTATGCTGTTTATTTGGCTATCCTGAAATCAGGAATGGTTGTCATTCCGTGCTCGGAAATGCTTCGTGCGAAAGATCTTGAATACCGGATTGAACATGCAGAAGTGAAAGGCGCCATCGTCTACTCTGAATTTATCGGCGCTTTCCGTGATGTCAGTACGGCTGACAAACTGATTAAACTGTCTATTGGCGAAAACGATGCCGGCTGGAAAAATCTCTTATCGATTAAAGCGGACGGAAGCCGATTCCAAACAGCTGACACAACAAGAGAAGATATGGCTTTCTTATCTTATACATCCGGAACAACAGGTCAGCCTAAAGGTGTTGTACATACACACGGATGGGCATTTGCTCATTTAAAAACATCTGCCGGCGCTTGGCTTGATATTTCTGAAAAGGATATCGTCTGGGCGACTGCTGCCCCTGGCTGGCAAAAGTGGGTGTGGAGCCCGTTTTTAGCGGTACTCGGCAGTGGAGCAACGGGTTTTGTGTACCACGGCAGATTCAAAGCAGAAAAATATTTAGAACTTTTAAACCGCTACAAAATCAATGTCTTTTGCTGTACGCCAACGGAATACCGCTTAATGGCGAAGGTCGAAGGCTTGGACCGGTATGATCTTTCTGCCCTGCACAGCGCTGTGTCCGCAGGCGAGCCGCTTAACCGTGAAGTCATTGATGTGTTCCAAAAGCACTTCGGCATTAAGGTGCGGGACGGGTATGGCCAAACAGAAAGCACGCTTTTAGTCGGTGTCTTGAAAGATATGGATATTAAACCGGGAAGCATGGGAAAACCGACACCGGGAAATCAGGTGGAGATCATTAATGAAGACGGTGAAATCTGCAAATCTGGTGAGGTTGGCGATATCGCAGTTCACCTTAGCACGCCGGCACTCTTTAAAGAATATTACAAAGACCCTGAAAGAATGAAAACACAAATTCGCGGCGATTATTTCCTAACAGGAGACAGAGCAAAAAAAGATGAGGAAGGTTACTTCTGGTTTGAAAGCCGAAATGACGATATCATTATCAGCTCTGGCTACACGATCGGGCCATTCGAAGTGGAAGACGCGCTTGTTAAGCACCCTGAAGTAAAAGAATGTGCTGTTGTCGCAAGCCCTGATGAAATCAGAGGTTCCATCGTTAAGGCGTACGTTGTCCTGCAAGATCACGCAAAACGCAGTGATGAGCTTGTCAAAATGCTGCAAAATCATGTGAAGACCATTACCGCTCCATACAAATATCCAAGAGAAATTGAATTTGTGGAAAGCCTGCCGAAAACAGCTTCTGCAAAAATAAGACGAGTGGAATTAAGAAAACGTGAAGAACAGCTCAAAGCCAATAAAAAGGCGTAAAGAAAGAGAGTGAACGTGAATGAAGGCGATATGGCACGGCGGTTTCATTTATACGATGCTCGAAGAAGGCGATCTGACAGAGGCAGTCTATGTCGAGGATGGTGTCATAAAGGGCACTGGCAGCTATGAACGTCTAAAGAAAAAGTACGGGTCCCCGGAAACAGAAGAAATCAGCCTGAACGGAGCAGTGATGTTTCCCGGTTTTGTCGACAGCCATTTACATTTGATCGGCCACGGTGAGAAACAGCTTCAGCTCGATCTGTCCGCACTAACGTCAAAAGAAGCTATTTTGCAGGCTGCCAAGGAAAGAGAGCAGCAGCTTCCTGAAGGCGATTGGCTCATTGGAGAGGGCTGGAATGAAAATCAGTTTGAGACACCGGACTATTTGGTTAAGCATGATCTTGATCGCTTATTTCCAGACAGGCCCGTCTTGCTCAAGCGAATATGCCGGCATGCGATAGCCGTCAATTCTGCGGCTCTTCAAGCGGCAGGGATTTCCAGAAACACTCCTGATCCTGATGGCGGAGTCATCGTAAAAGATGCAAACGGTGAGCCGACCGGGCTTCTGTTTGATAAGGCGCAGAATTTGATTCTGAAGGCTGTCCCGCCAGTCTCCCAGCACTATGTTGATGAGGCGCTTACGGCTGCAATAGAGGACTGCTGGACAAAAGGCCTGACGGGCGGACATTCGGAAGACTTGTCCTATTATGGTGATGTTTCGGTGCCGATGAAAGCTTATAAGAAAGCTGCCGCTAGCGGAAAGTATCCGTTCCGCTGTCATTTGCTCGTTCATCACGAAGCAGTAGATCGATGGGAGCAACTGGAGAAGCCTTCAGGCCCGTATGTGGAGTTCGGTGCGATGAAAATCTTTGCAGACGGGGCGCTTGGCGGAAGAACGGCTTTATTGAAAGAACCATATCAGGACGATCCATCCACTAATGGTGTTCAAGTTCATGATGACGAAACCCTTGGCCAGCTCATTCGAAAAGCGAGAGAAAAAGGCATGGAAGTTGCGGTTCATGCAATCGGCGACCTAGCTTTTGAAAAAGTGCTGAACGCAATAGAAAAGCATCCGCCCAAAAACGGCCGGCATGATCGGCTGATTCATGCTCAAGTGCTGAATGACGAATTAATCGAAAAAGCAGCGCGCATGCCGATCGCACTTGATCTTCAGCCTCATTTTGTCGCCAGTGATTTTCCTTGGGTGATTGACCGTCTCGGAAAAGACCGGATGAATACAGCCTTTGCGTGGAAAACGCTGATGTCTAAAGGCATTTTATGCGCGGGCGGTTCAGACGCCCCGATTGAGCCTGTTGACCCGCTTCTTGGCATCCAGTCCGCGGTGCTCCGGAAAAGCAGTCATGAACAGAACGGGCCAAGCTATAATGAAAGCGAATGTTTAACTGTATATGAAGCAATTAAGCTCTATACAGAAGGAAGCGCAGGAATCATTTATAAAGAGACATCACGCGGTAAAATTGCCGAAGGCTATGACGCGGATTTTACGGTTCTCAGCGAGGATCCTTTTGCAATTGACCCTGTAAAGCTTCATCTTTTAGACATTGAAAAAACCGTAATTAACGGCCAGATTGTATATGAGAAATAATAAAAGGACAGGCGGGAAGCCTGTCCTTTTCATTTTCTATAAAAAAGTACGTTTCACTTTCTCCCAAAATGAATTGTCCTTTAGTTTGACTGTTTTGATTTTCTTGTCGGACAGTTTGATTTCGATCGTTTTCACATTTCTCGTGCTGAGTGCTTCATTGTCTAAGCCAATGATTGGGTGCTCATTGCCGTCTTGTACCACACGAAGGGTCAGCTTTCGGTCAGAGCTGAGGACAAATGGCGAGCCAAGTGTCCGGTAGGTGTTATTGTTAAGAGAAGCAAGCTCAGATACCTGCATGCATGGGAGCAGCGGATCAACAACCGCTCCTGCAACAGACTTGTTATATGCGGTGCTGCCTGTAGGCGTTGAGATAATCATCCCGTCACCTCTAAACGTTTCAAAGTGCAGATCATCAATCAGCACGTCCATCACAAAGGTTTTAATGATGCTTGAACGGATGGAAACCTCGTTTAGGCAATGAAAAGGACTGGCGTTATCCACTGTCACTTCAATCAGCGGATATTTTCTGACTTCAATTTGTTCAAACGTCATCGCATCGACCATTTTTTCACGCTCATCACTATGAAAGTCGCAATATAAATGAGCTTTCCCCTTTTTGGTAATGCCGACGTACAAGCAGTCGTCACGGAAATTCGTCTTTCTGACTGCCTGCAAAAATGTGCCGTCCCCGCCAATGCTAGCAATGATATTGGCGTCTGAGTGCTGATTCACAACTGTAAATCCATGCTCTTCAGCCAATTGCGTTAAAGAGTTGGCTTGTTCGTTTGTTTCCTGGTCCTGTTTGTGAAAAAAATAAACATTACGGCGTTGATCGGTCATATCCCATTTCCCCTTTGCTGTCATATTTAAGTTTTTCTGCCATCCAGTATTTGTGATAAAATACCTTTGGCCATAAGTGTACCACGTTTGCCGGCAGCCCGTTAAGCCAGAGCTTTCTCATCAAATGAAACATTTTTCTTATTAAATCGTATAATGAGAGAGTTTGGGAAAAAGGAGGAGGAAAAAAATGAATGCAAAAAGATGGATTGCATTAGTGATTGCCCTGGGGATTTTCGGCGTGTCCATCATCGTCAGCATCTCAATGAGTTTCTTTGAAAGCGTCAAAGGCGCTCAAACGGATCTCACATCACTGACAGATGAATCTCAGGAAAAGACGCTGGAAAACGGCAGTCTTTCAAGTAAAATTGCCGTATTGGAGGTCAGCGGCACCATTCAGGATAATGGGGATTCAAGCAGTCTGCTCGGTTCAGACGGATATAACCACAGAACGTTCTTAAAAAACCTTGAGCGTGCAAAAGATGACAAGGCGGTTAAAGGCATCGTTCTGAAGGTGAATTCTCCGGGCGGCGGAGTATATGAAAGTGCTGAAATACATAAGAAGCTGGAAGAAATCAAGAAAGAAACAAAAAAACCGATTTACGTGTCGATGGGATCGATGGCAGCATCCGGCGGCTATTACATCTCAACGGCGGCTGATAAGATTTTTGCGACACCGGAAACCCTGACTGGGTCACTCGGCGTCATTATGGAGAGCGTCAATTATTCAAAGCTTGCTGATAAGCTCGGCATTTCTTTTGAAACAATTAAGAGCGGGGCCCATAAGGATATTATGTCTCCTTCCCGTGAGATGACAAAAGAAGAAAAGAACATCATGCAATCCATGGTTGATCATTCGTATGAAGGCTTTGTTGATGTCATTTCAGAAGGCCGCGGCATGTCGAAAGCAGAGGTAAAGAAAATTGCGGACGGACGCGTGTATGACGGACGGCAGGCGAAAAAGCTGAATCTCGTTGATGAGCTTGGTTTTTATGACGATACCATTTCAGCGATGAAAAAGGATCATAAGGATTTGAAAAACGCCTCTGTCATTTCTTACGAGGAAAGCTTCGGATTAGGCTCACTGTTTTCCATGGGCGCGAACAAAATGTTTAAGAGTGAAATTGATTTTCTGAATATGAGAGAAATTCTTTCACAATCCGGTTCGCCGAGAATGATGTATCTCTATGCGAAGTAGGAGGGATCAATAATGGATGTGACATATGAAGAGTTAGAGCACAATGACATCACAAGCCCGCAAGAAGCAGAGCGGCTGACACACGCCTATGCCGGCTTTTGGGTTCGTTTCTGGGCTTTCCTGCTTGATTGGCTCGTTGTATGGGGATTAAACCATTTACTTGTTTCTCCCCTCTTTACCGTATTGGATCTGCCGAAAACATCCGGCATGTTTACCTTCTCGGCCTACAGTGTGACTACGCTTGTTGTTTATCTTGCCTATTTTGCGCTGATGACAAAGTTTTTTAGGCAGACGCTTGGAAAGATGGTGTTCGGCCTCAAAGTGGTTTCTATGAAGCCGGATCGCAAACTGTCATGGAGCACAGTGATTTTTCGTGAAGTAGTCGGACGGTATATTGATAAGATTTGGATTTTATATATCGTCGTTGCTTTTTCACCCACAAAGCAGGGGATTCATGATTATATTGCGGATACAACTGTGGTGCATGAAAAACTATACAGCAAATAACCGATAAACCCGGACCTCGTCCGGGTTTATTTTTTTCTGAATTGGCGATAATGCTCCTAGAGGAAGTGAAGAATATGGTATATGTGCTGACAGCCATTCTTATTCTTATAGGTATCGTGCTGCTTTTCAGAATGAAAATCCATGTCGCGATGGAGTTTCTTCATGCCGATGATAACGACAAACTGACCTTGAATATTACGACGCTGTTTGGCCTCATACGGATCAAAAAAACAATTCCGGCGATTAAGGTGAATAAAGAGGACGGAACAGTTGATATCAAACAAAAATCAACATCGAAAGTAAAAAAAAGCAGCAGCAAGAAAAAAATTACGTTTGATGATGTACAGCAAAGCATTAATAAAATTGAAATGCTTGTGCATCGAGTTACTAATTTAAGAAAAACCAGCGCCTCTATTCTGGCGCATTTGCATATCACAAAACTCGAATGGGTCACAGTTGTCGGTATTCACGACGCGGCAGTGACAGGTGTGTTAACAGGTGCTGTATGGGGTGTGAAAGGCGGCATCGCTGCGATGCTGTATGACCATCTGGACTTTGTGAATAAACCCGTCTATGAAGTGATTCCATCGTTTCAAGTCCCTGTCTCCAAGACCCATCTTCAGTGTATATTCTTTTTTCGCTTTGGACATGCTATGCTTGCAGCTTTCAAATTCGTCAAATACGGACGGGAGCTATCCGTATTAAAGAAGAATCCGTCGTCCCGAATGACTTCAAAGAATGATTCATCAGTTTAAGGAGGAAGCGTATATGGCAGACCATCCCATCCAAGGTTTAATGAAAACCGCAATGGAAAACTTGAAGGAAATGATTGATGTTAACACCATTATTGGAGATCCGGTTGAAACGCCGGATGGAAGCGTGATTTTAACCGTTTCTAAAGTTGGATTCGGATTCGCCGCAGGCGGAAGCGAGTTTGGCGGAAAGCCGGCAGAAAAGAAATCGGAAGACGATGAGACAAGAGAACAAAAACTTCCTTTCGGAGGCGGAAGCGGGGGCGGTGTGTCCATTACGCCGATCGCGTTTTTAATTGTCGGATCGACAGGAATCAGAATGCTTCATTTAGATGAAAATACCCATTTGATTGAGAAAATTTTAGACGCAGCCCCTCAAACCCTTGAACGCATCCAGCAAATGTTCAAGAAAAATAACAAGAACCAAGGTCAGGGCCAAGGCCAAAATCAAAACCAAATGAACAATATGAATTATTAAAGAAGGTTAACTGCGGCCGCCGCAGTTAACTTTTTTTTGGCATATACTTTGCAGTTTA
>NZ_JAVAXX010000128.1:0-17416 GCF_042709275.1 Bacillus sp. LR_5
TTTCTTGCGGTCTTTTTTTGTTACATTCGACCGCATTTTGTAAAAAAATTCATAAAACCATGCTGCAGGCAGGCACGTCTAGTACATGGACAGCGGATAAAGATCCGTTAAAGGAGATGACGAAAATGGATTTATCTGTAACACATATGGACGATTTAAAAACAGTAATGGAAGATTGGAAAAATGAATTATTAGTTTATAAATTTGCGCTCGATGCCTTGGATACAAAATTCTCAATTATCAGCCAGGAATATAACCTCATTCACGGACACAACCCGATTGAACATACGAAATCCCGTGTTAAAAGCTTTGAAAGCATCGTGAATAAGTTAATGAGAAAGGGCTGCGAAATTACGACGAAGGAAATGAAGGAGCACATCAATGACATTGCCGGTGTGCGTATCATTTGTTCCTTTATTTCTGATATTTATAATGTCGTTAACGTGCTAAAGCAGCATGAAGATTTGAGAATTGTAAAAGTGAAGGATTATATCCAGACGCCAAAACCGAACGGCTACCGAAGTCTGCATTTAATCATTGAGATGCCTGTGAATTTAACGAACCGTGTGGAATACGTCAAAGCAGAAATTCAAATCCGGACGATCGCGATGGATTTCTGGGCGAGCCTTGAACATAAAATTTACTATAAATTGAACAATGACGTTCCTAAGCAATTAACAGATGAGCTGAAGGAAGCGGCCGAGATTGCCCATTATCTAGATGAGAAAATGCTGGGGATTAAGAAAGAAGTGGATTAAAAAAAGACGGCAGCAATGCGCCGTCTTTTTTATTTGATATCTTCATAAATGTCGGAGGCTTTGGCCTTTATTTGTTTCTTAATGGCTTTTGGTTTCTTCTCTTTTTTCACAGCTTGATAGACAGCGGCGGTTATAAGATCACCGGCTTGCTGAAGGCGTTCTTTGCTGATATGTTCGATCGAGTCTTCAGGGGTGTGGTACCACGGTTCAACTTCTTCTGTTTCTGGGTCTCCCCAAATAAAGTTGGCGGAATCAATGCCGGCTTCGTGGAACGGCACATGATCAGATGATCCTCCCTGTGTGAGAGACAGGCTGTCAAACCCAATTTTTTCAGCGGCCGTATGGCTGGATTCCCAAACATAGTTGGATTGGCCGTCCAATGTGTTGACATACAGCTCAGACGCATTCTCCCAGCTTGTGCCTACCATGTCTAAGTTAAAGTTCACTTCGCTTCGTTTCAGCTCTTTATCCGATAGGTGATCAACATAATGAGAGGAGCCGAGCAGGCCGAGCTCTTCAGCGCCGAAAGCGATAAAGCGGATTTCTTTGTCAGAAGGAATGCTTTTTAAGACGCGCGCCATTTCCAGCATGACAGAGGTTCCTGAGCCGTTGTCATTTGCTCCGGGCGAAAAAGGAACACTGTCGTAATGGGCCGTCACGTACACAATGTCTGGATGTTTGATGTTCTTTGGTTTTTTGATTCCGATGATGTTCTGGGAGGTTTGGTTTGTGATTGCGTTTAGTTTTAAAGTTGCTTCTTTTTGCTGAGTAAGGGTTTCACCGTCTTCTTTCTTAATTCCGACGACAGGAACGCCGACTTTATTTCCCGACAGGTTTGGCGTCACAGGCACGAGGCTTTCTTTGTTGTTATAAATGATGACAGCCTTGGCTCCGGCGGCTTCGGCATTTTTGGCTTTCTCGTAAAATGTAAGATCTCCTCTGGAAATCAAGGCAATTTTGCCCTTAACGTCAGCGGTGAAGTCCTCTGGATAGCCCAAGCCGGCATTGTAAAGCGGAGCCGTCAGCCCTTGTTCTTCAGTCGGGGCAGAGCCGGATGCCGCTCGGAGAAGAATATCGCGTCCTGCTGAAGACAGCGTTCCCTCAAGCCGGTCAGGGATACCGAAACGTTGAACCTTCACATCAAGTTTTAATTTTCTCAAGGATGAAGCGATTAACAGGGCACTCTTTTTTTCGGCGGCAGTTCCGGCTATTCTGGGACCGATTGTTTCACTAAGCTGAGAAATGGTTGAATACGCACGCTTTGCTTTGAATGGGAGCTCTCGCTCGCTATCTGATATTTGAACAGCGCGCGCGGCAGGGGTGACGCTCTGTGCCGGCATGATGATCGTGCCAGCAGTTAAAACGGCCATCGTCATTACAGTCAAAAGCTTTTTCATCAGAATTAAACCTCCCCTAAATGTATGGATGGGGAATATTTCGGGATGCTAAAAGAATTTCCTGCAAAAGGGAGAGCGTTTTTGAAAAGACAGTGCTTTATACCTGCAAAAAAACGCTTATGAAAGACAGGTCATAAGCGCGTCGGGATATCAGACTATTGGAGTTTTAAAAACTTGCGTTTGCCGACTTGGATGATCATATTTTCCTTTATCACTGCATCAGCGTGGATATCTGTTATTTTCTCTCCGTTAATTCGGACACCTCCGTTTTGAATCATGCGGCGCGCCTCGCTCTTCGAAGAGAGGAGCTCTAGCTTGACGAGCAGATCAATAATCGCTATCGTTTTCTCGCCTTTCCAGTTCACAGCCGGAATATCCTCTGGCAGGCTGTTTTCCTGAAAGACTGTTTTAAATGAGTGTTCGGCGGCTTCAGCGGCATCCGCTCCGTGATACATTCGGACGAGCGTTTTGGCTAAAAGCATTTTGGCATCCCTTGGATGAACGGCGCCGGTTTCTAAGTCTTTCACGAGCTGTTTTTTCTCTTCAAGCTCTAAGTCTGTTGCCAAGTGGATGTATTTTTTCATCAGGCTGTCGGGCAGTGACATCGTTTTCCCGTACATGTCGTTTGGATGTTCGTCAATGCCGATGTAGTTATGTTTCGATTTCGACATTTTTTCAACACCGTCCAAGCCTTCCAAGAGCGGCATAAGAATGACGACTTGTTTTTCTTTGTTGTATCGTTCTTGGAAGTGCCGTCCCATCAGTACATTGAAATGCTGGTCTGTTCCGCCTAGTTCAATATCGCTTTCCAGAACGACGGAATCGTATCCCTGCATCAATGGGTAAAAGAATTCATGCAGCGAGATCGGTTTTTGCATAGCGATGCGTTCTTCAAAGTCGTCGCGCTCCATCAGGCGGGCTACGGTTATTTTGCCTGCCAATTCAATGACATCCTCCAGATTCAATGTTTTCAGCCATTTCGAGTTGTAGTGAAGCTCGACTTTTTCAGGATCCAGCACTTTTCCGAATTGCTGAAAATATGTTTTGGCGTTGTGCTGAACTTCTTCATCAGTCAGCTGCTTTCTGGCTGCTGACTTTCCGGTCGGATCACCGATTTTTCCTGTGAAATCCCCAATTAACAGCTGGACTATGTGGCCGTTTTCTTGAAATTGGCGAAGCTTGTTTAACACAACCGTATGGCCCAAATGTACATCCGGTGCAGACGGATCTAATCCGAGCTTAATTTTAAGCGGTGTGCCTGTCGAAATCGATTTAACGAGCTTCGCCCTTAATTCCTCCGGCGGTATGACTTCTTGGGCGCCTGTCATGTATAGCTGTAGCTGTCTTTCGACTTCTTTTTGCTGTGCTGCTGTGAGCTGTTCAAATGTTTTCATCATTCTTCCTCCTTTTTTAAAAACACAAAAAAGAGCCCATCCCGATAAGGGACGTGGCTCAATGCACGCGGTACCACCCTGGTTGAAGACATCGTCTTCCGCTCATTCGAATAACGGTTTCCCGTTCTTTGCTACTAAGGTTCACAAAGAAAGCTCGGGGAGGTAATTCACGTTTGCCTGTGCGCCGGCTCGCACCTACCGCCGGCTCTCTGAAACAGGGAGACAAACCGCTACTGGATTCCCGTCAAAGCTTATGCTGTATGAAGATTGTCAGCTACCTTTCTAAGCAGCTCTGTCAGTGTTTTCTGTTCGTCTTTCGTCATCCCCGCAATGAGTTCTGTTTCCCCTTTGTGAAACTCCGGATAAAGCTCTTCTATCGCTTGTTTGCCGGAATCGGTGATGGAGACAAACACGAGTCGTCGATCTCTTGTGTCGATGCTTTTACGGCAAAAACTCTTTTTTTCGAGCGTTTTGATCACGTTGCTTGCTGTAGCTGTTGAAATGCCTGACAGCTCAGCAATTTTTCTCGTTTCGAGCGCTCCCCATACCCATAGATCATAAAGAATGGAGAAAGCTGTCCAAGAAAGGCTATAGGAAGAAAGAACCTCAGTCTCCATTTTGACACGGAGCTTTTGCGCTGACCGATACAGATTCGTCGCAATCGATATGGCTTCCAGGTTCAGTGACTCAACGGGCATTTGTTTAAGCTTAGAAAGTGTGTCGTGTTCTTCTTTCCGAAGCTGCTGATGTTGATAGGAACGTTCCATTTTTTTAAGCCTGCCTTAAATTATCAGAATCATTAGCTATGAAATGAATTCTAACAGAGTCTGATGTGAACTTCAAGCCTATATATCGGTTGAATAAAAAAGGCCCTAACTACACCAAAATAAACAAAAACCCGCAAACGGGGGTGCAATCTTGCAAAAATATGTTCAATCCGTCTATAAACATGATCCGTTTCACCTTTTTTCAGCAGAGCATGTGGTGACGTTAGCAATCATTGCTCTTTTGGCCATTCTGTTGTTTCTGTTCCGAGAGGCGGTCAAGCGGCCTAAGGTCAGCCAGTTTTTGCGTTATTTGTTTGTGTTTCTGTTGCTTGGTTCGCAAATCGGCTATCAAATATGGATGATCGCCACGGGCAGATGGTCGGTGCGCACTTCATTGCCTCTCCAGCTTAGTGACCTGTCGGTGTATTTGTCAGCCATCATGCTGGTGACCAAAAGCAGGAGGCTGTTTGTATTTTTATATTTTGTCGGCATCGGCAGCTCGATTCAGGCTCTTTTGACACCTGACCTCGGTATGTTTTCATTTCCGCATGTGCGATATATCCTCTTTTTTATTTCGCATGGGTCTGTGTTTTTATCCTGCCTGCTGATGGCGGTGGTCGGCACTTACAGAATGGGCCAGCGCTCTTTATGGGTGACAGTCCTGATTGTCAATGTGTACGGCATCTGCATTTATCTGCTTGATCGGTGGCTTGGCGCCAATTATATGTATTTGACGAAAAAACCGGGCGGCTCTTCTCTTTTAGATGTTCTCGGGCCTTGGCCGTGGTACATCGCTTCGGCTGAAGCCATAACGATCGCCAGCTTTTACATCCTTTATTGGCTTTATCGCATGTTCAAAAAATGACACCTTTTTTGTTGTATAGCACATTCTGTCTAAAAAAATATTGAAGAATAGTGTTTAATTTTCTGAAATCGGGAATGTAATTTGTACAACACAAAGGGAGATGAATATCATTGAAGAAAGATGAAGTTATGCATATCGTATCATGCGCAGATGATAATTATGCTCGTCATTTAGGTGGGATGTTCGTTTCTTTATTGACAAATATGGATCAGGAGAGAGAGATAAAATTATACGTCATTGATGGCGGAATTAAGCCTGATAACAAAAAAAGACTGGAAGAAACCACATTGAAATTCGGCGTGCCGATTGAGTTTTTAGAAGTGGATACCAATATGTATGAACATGCGGTAGAAAGCAGCCATATTACAAAAGCGGCGTATTACCGCATTTCGATTCCTGACTTAATTAAGGATGAGAGCATCAAACGAATGATTTATATCGATTGTGATGCGATTATTCTTGAGGATATTTCGAAACTGTGGGACTTGGATATTGCTCCATATACGGTTGCTGCTGTTGAGGATGCTGGGCAGCATGAACGCCTGAAAGAAATGAACGTCACTGATACAGGGAAGTATTTTAACTCAGGTATCATGATTATTGATTTTGAACCTTGGAGAAAGCAAAACATCACAGAAAAAGTCATCAACTTTATCAATGAAAACCCGTCTGAAGACTTTCTTGTGCTGCACGACCAAGATGCACTGAATGCGATCTTATATGATAAGTGGTATGAGCTTCACCCGCGCTGGAACGCTCAAACATACATCATGTTAAAACTGAAAACACCTCCGACACTGTTAGGACGGAAGCAATATAATGAAACGAGAGAAAACCCGGCAATCGTGCACTTCTGCGGCGGAGAAAAGCCTTGGAACTCCAATACAAAGCATCCGTATCGCGATGAGTATTTCCATTACATGTCCTATACGAAGTGGAATACGATCGGGAACCCGGCCATCAACCAATAAATTGAATATAAAAAACGCTTTTGATCATCTCAAAAGCGTTTTTTTTGTTTGCCTCAGCGTGCGACTGACCGCTGGTAAAACCGCTGAATATGCATGGCAATGTAGCACAATTCTTTATCAGGAAACTCAAAGCCGTATTCCTTCTTCACAAATGTGCCGATGCTTAGGGCACACAGGAAGGCATCCTTAAACTTCTCTTTAATAATGTCGATCATTTCTGCATCCAGCTCGTAAATGGATTCGCCCGCTTTGATATGCTGAATGGCAAAGCGGAGATGGGTCACAAGCCGTTCATAAGAGATGGTATCTTCAACAATATTGATCGCCAGCTGAATTTCAATAATCTCGATAATATCACGGATCATTGTTGTAATATCAAGCGTCTGTGTCATATCACCAGCATTGTTTCTTGCTGTGTGGATGTGCATGGCGATATTGCCGATTTCATCATCAGGAATGTGAATCCCCAGTTTCTCTTTAATCAGCGCTCTGGCCCACAAGCCGATCTGGAATTCCTTCGGATAAAGGACTTTGATCTCATTCAGCAGCGGATTTTTGATGACCATCCCATTGCTCAGGCGTTCAATCGCAAAAGATAGATGGTCTGAAAAAGCGACGTGAATGCGCTCGTTGATTTTAATGTTCAGCTCTTTTTCGGCATGGGAGATAATTTGCTCAGAAATCTGAATATGGTCTTCCGGCAATGTTTCTAAAATCTCTTCGAATTGCTTATAGTCAGCTGTATCTTTTCTGACAAAGGTTTTTTCTATTTTTGATGGATCGACAATATCATTCTTCTTTTTGTCGAACGCAATTCCTGCACCTAAGAGAATCTTCTCTTCATTTTGATCCTTTACGACGATAGCATTATGATTTAAGATTCTTTTAATTTTCATAGCTTTTTTGTCCTTTCATCCCCCGTTTTATGAATGAAAACGAATAAATCCATTTATTCTGTCTCTTCTTTAAACCCGAGAAACAATGTAGCTATAAAAGCAGAGACGGCCGCGATCAAAAAACCGATCATATAATGAACAAAATTGGCGGCGCCGAACGGCAGTACGATTGAAATCATCGGAATGCCTGTCAGCCCGTAGGAATTCGACACGACATGTACCGCAACCACGTATGCTCCGCCAATAGCGCCGCCGATGGCAGCTCCGATAAAGGGACGGATCAGTTTGACATTAACCCCGAATACAATCGGCTCTACAATGCCTAAAAACGCGGTCAGGGAAGCGGGGAGCGCAATTTTCTTCAGGCTTGATTGTTTTGTTTTGAAGAAAACCGCAAGCCCCGCTCCGCCTTGGGCCACATTCGCCATCGACCATATCGGCACTAAAAAGTTCACGCCGACATGCGGATCTGCAAGCAGCGTTGCTTCAATCGCATAAAAGCTATGATGCAAGCCGGATAGAACGATAGTGGAGTAGATGCCGCCGAACAGGGCTCCGGCAGCAATGCCGGCGTGATCATAAATATAGACAATCGACTGTGTCATGATTTGGCCGATGATGGACGCGGCGGGATTCATCACAATCAGCGCGAGGCACCCTGTCACCATGACCGTAATAAAAGGAATGATGACGACATCAAGCGACTTCGGCACAATTGATTTTAATAGCTTCTCGATTTGGCTCATGACATACACGGAGAGAAGAATTGGTATAATGGAGCCCTGATAGCCCATCATTGGAATATGCAGCCCCCAGATGTCTAAGGAAGCGGGGGTTTTGCTGCCAAGCATAGACGGGTCCAGCAGATCAGGATGCGTCAGGAGCCCTGCTATGACTGCCCCTAAATATGGGTTGCTGCCAAATTGCCGTGCGGCACTGAAACCGACCAAAATCGGCAGCAAAATAAAGGCTGTGCTGGACACGAGGTCGAGCACTTTGATCCATGGGCTGTCGGCTGCGAACCAGTGAAACACCTTAATCATTCCGATCAGCCCCATAAGCAGGCCGCTTGCTGTTATCGCCGGGATAATCGGCACAAAAATATCGGACAGTGTTTTCGCAAATACGGCGACAGGGCTCAGCTTCCGGCTGGCCTTTTTCTGCTGAACAGGCTTTTCAGAAGGCGCGGCCTCCCACACGTGAACGACTTCTTTATATATTTTGTTGACGACGCCTGCTCCGAAGATAATCTGGAATAACCCATATCGGAAAAAGGTACCCTGCACACCTTGCAGATTTTCAATAGCATGTATATCGATTTTCGTCTCGTCCTTTACCTCAAAACGAAGACGGGTTGTACAATGGCTGATGCTGATAATATTGCTTTTTCCTCCTGCGAGGAGCAATAGTTCTTTTGCAATCTCTTTTTGCAAGCAATCAAAACCTCCTTTGCTGAAGAAAAGTCGGCTTGTTCATCGTATCAAATGAAAAGTTGACAATCAAAATGAAAAAAGTGAGAAATACCGGCTGAAAATGACAAAACGTGCAAGGACAACAAAAAATGCCCGCGTCGGTGACGGAGCATTAGAATAGGGGGTTGTCCATGGCGCCGTTATGAGCCCAACACGAAAAGAAGAGTTAAAATGCCCTGTTTTTTAGGCACTAATACTCCCTTTGCATCATTGGGTCTTGCCTGCCTGCCAGTCACAATCCCTCCATATGTGGTGATAACTGTAATAACGTTCATTTTATGCTGTTCATGGCCGGATAGCAATAGTAGGAAAAGCCTGTGCGTTGAATGGGAAAAAGGTTGTATGTGGTGTTTTTTGGAATGGAAAAAGCCTGTGAGACCCAGAATACAAGTCTTACAGGTTTTTTGGTTACTTTTTCGGTTTGACGGCATTCAGCCGTTTTTGCAGCTTTGTTTTTTCATTGGATGCTTTTAATTGATTCACTGCAGACTGAGCGGATGTCTTTGATTTTTTTGTTTTGTCTTTTTCCGCTTTTTTCACTTTTGCTTTGGCAGTTTCGACTTTTTTTGCTTCGGCTGCCGCCACTTTTTTCTTCACTTTATCTAACCGTTTTTGCAATGCCGTTTTGTCCTTGCCTGATTGAAGCTGGTTGACTGCTGATTGTGCTTTTGCCGCATTTGCATCAGTTGATTTCTTTTCAGCTGCAGATACGGATTGCTGCGCCGTTTTCAAATTGGTGCTTTTCACTTTGTTTAGGCGTTTTTGCAGGGACGTTTTTTCTGAACTTGCTGGCAGCTTGCTGACTGCTGATTGTGCGCTGTCGACATCTGTTTTCCTTTTGCTTTTTTCCGCCTTCGCTACTTTCTCTTTCGCCTGCTTTGATGCGATGTAGCGTTTTACTTGGTCTAAGCGTTTTTGCAGGTTCTTTTTGTCTGTTCCGTTCGGCAGCTTGTTAATGGCAGCTTGTGCTGTATCAACAGTTTGCTGTGTTTTATACTTTTCTGCCTTTGCGACTTTGTCTTTCGCATCCTTTACATTTCTGTATGACTGTACTTTATCCAGTCTTTTTTTCAGGGCTGTTTTGGCGTCAGAATTCGGCAGCTGGCTGACGAGTTCTCTCGCTTTGTCGATATCGGTTTGTGCTTTTGTTTGTTCTGCTTTTTTCACTGCTTGCTCTGCTGTCGCGTACGCTGAATCTGTTGCCTGCGCTTTATATTGGATTAAGCCGTAGCCAAATTGCTGATCGCGGCCTGCGGTTCCAAGATCAACGATATGTTTCTGCATATCTGCGCGAAGCTGCACGTTTGTCTCGGCAGGATCCCGCTGTTTTAACAAAGCAAACATGGCAGCGGCGTGCGGTGTCGCTTGGGATGTTCCGCTTCCAGTTGCATAATATTGGTTTAAATATGTGCTCGTGATGTTTGTTCCCGGCGCTGAAAATTCAACTTCATCTCCAGTTGTTGAGAAGGAGGCAAGCTGATTCTTTTCGTTTGTCGCTGAAACCGCAATGACACTGTTGTATGCTGCCGGATAGTTCACAGGCTTGCCGTTCCCGTCGTTACCGCTTGCGGCAACGAGCAGAATACCTTGTTCATATGCTTTGTCTACGGCGTCATGAAGGATTTTGCTGTCTGACGTCGTGCCAAGGCTCATATTGACGATGTCCATCCCGTGGGTGATTGACCAGTCGATTCCTTGGAGAAGGCTTTGAAGATCCCCCGAGCCGTTCTGATCAAGCGCTTTAACCGCGTATACTTGTGCTTCCGGTGCGATGCCGTCAATTCCGTAGCCGTTATGCTTGGCTCCGATAATCCCTGCGACATGTGTTCCGTGGCCGTTATCATCTTTGTAAGAAGAGGTATAACTGACAGCTGAATACCCGCCGGCAATCGACAGGTCATCGTGGGGGGAGATCCCGCTGTCAATGACTGCAATTTTGACATTTTTGCCTGTCAGTCCTGCCTTCCAAGCCTGTTTTGCCTGAATAGGCTCAAGGTTCCATTGCTCGAAGTTGCCAGAGGTGTCAGTGCCGTCTGACAGCACTTTGAAATCCGTACTGCCTGCTGCGGTGAATGAGACATTGTTTTCGACATACAAAATATCAGGATCCTGTTTTAATTCTTTCACTGTCTCCTGATCTGCTGTGACCGCTACCGCCGGAAGATGCGTATACTGCTGTTCAACCTCAGCATCGCTGTCCAGGACGGTTTCTTTTCCGGCCTTGTTTTTATAAACCACAATAACCTCTTTTTCGCTGCTGTTTTGCGCATGCGCGAGAGGGCCTATGGCCAGAAAACTGACAAACAGAGTGACTGATACAACAAGCTTGCATGACATGTTTTTCATGATTCATCTCCTTTTTCTATGATGTTTGATATATATATCGGAGGAAAAAAGAGAGTTTGACAGTAAGGAGGAAAAATATTTTCATGGACTGGATTGTTCAGCAGCATGTGGATTTTTTCCGCAGGAAGAGGAAATTTTCCAAATGAATTTGTAAGCGTTTTCAAAATAAGATAAAGAAAACATTGCGAAGGTTGTTCACAAAGCAATGAAAAAAGGGGGCTTTTCAGATGAGCGCATTCACTCGGGTGATGGAAGAAAAAATAATGCCTGTCGCTGGAAAAATTGCCGGGCAGCGGCATCTCAGCGCTTTGCGTGACGGAATTATCCTGACCATGCCGCTGATTATTATCGGGTCTGTCTTTTTGATTTTAACGAGCCTGCCGATTCCCGGTTATGCGGATTTCATGACGAGTGTGTTTGGGAAAGAGTGGGCGGATAAGCTCGGTTATCCCGTTAATGCTTCATTTGATATTATGGCGATGATCGCCGCTTTTGGAATCGCCTATCGTCTTGCGGAAAGCTATGGTGTCGATGCCCTTTCTGCCGGAGCGATATCAATTGCCGCATTTCTATTGGCAACGCCGTTCGAGGTGCCGTTTACGCCGGATGGCTCAACGGAATCCATCTTGGTCGGTGGCGGAATCCCGATTACACTGCTTGGCAGCAAGGGTTTATTTGTCGCCATGCTGATCGCTTTGTTTTCAACTGAAATGTATCGGTGCATTATTCAAAAAAATATCGTCTTCAAAATGCCAGACGGCGTGCCGCCGGCGGTAAGTAAATCATTTGTCGCGCTGATTCCCGGCTTTATCATTGTGTTTCTCGTGTGGCTGGCACGTCTTCTGATTGAAATGACGCCTTTTCAGAGCCTGCACAATGTCGTAGGAGACCTGCTTGGCACACCGCTTTCCATTCTTGGCGGCAGTCTCGGCGGGAGCCTGATTGCTGAATTTGTGCAGATGCTGCTATGGTCGTGCGGGATTCACGGAGCTTCAATCATTGGCGGAATCATGGCGCCGATTTGGTATGGCGCGATGGATGCCAACCGTCTCGCGTTCCAAGCGGGAGAGGCGCTACCAAGTATTTTCACAACCCAGTTTTTTCAAATTTGGATTAATGTCGGCGGAAGCGGAGCGACGCTGGCGCTTGTCCTGACGATGCTTGTGCGTTCCCGGAGCAAACAAATGAAGCAGCTTGGCCGATTAGGGATTGGGCCTGCGCTATTTAATATCAACGAGCCGATCATTTTCGGCATGCCGATTGTCATGAACCCGCTCCTCATTGTTCCATTCATCATCGCACCACTCCTCACGATTACAGCAACTTATATCGGCATGAGCACTGGACTGGTAGCAAGGCCGGCCGGAATCGCCGTGCCATGGACGATGCCGCCGCTCATATCAGGCTACCTGGCGACAGGCGGAAAGGTATCGGGCGCCGTTATGCAGCTAGTGAATCTGCTGATCACCTGCGCCATCTACTATCCGTTTTTCAGAATATGGGACCATCAAAAATGGCGGGAAGAGAGTGCGGATGGATCTTGAGATAAAGTGTGTTGTTAAAGCTAATCAGCCTGGGCCGTAGGGATGATTAGCTTCTTTCAATTAAAAGCAGATGTTAGAATATGTAAAGGGGGTGCGTGATGCTAGAATACATATGGTTTGATGACGAATCACCAATCTTAAAACAAATACCAGCAGAATACACATCAGCAGCTATTTTATTTTCTCCTTTTATTCAAATGCCTGAAGGATGGGAGAAAGAAAAGAGAAAAAATGAGTATGAACATATCTATCCAAATGATGAGGAAGTAAGGGAAAAAGGCAAAGCCGTTTCATGGAAGAAGATCAAGTCCTCTTGCGGCTTTCAAACAAATGCCGAGCTGGCGCTGGCTTTAATGACGTCGATAGGCGCCTTAAGGGATGAGTGCGGGAGAGAGGATTTGGCTGAAGTTTTACATGCAAATATAAATGAAGGCCTCTTTTATCCCAGTGAGGACCATATTTCAAATTTTCATATTCCCAGTTTGGTAGAAGTGTTTCGTTCGAACGGGTCCAATCAGTTTTATTACTCAGAACCGATTTGGGAAAACAGCGGCTTTCTGGACATAACTGAGGCTAACTTGCGGACGGTTCTTGATGATGCCGCCGCAGAGCTCATTTTAACTGATAAGAAAATGGACTTTGTGTTTATGAGTGTATATGACTCATTTATTAATGTCTTTTTATCGAAAGGTGAAAATATCAATGAGTTGGTTCAGCGTATGGGCTGGGAAGCCATGATCTGCGATGAGTCAACGTATATCAGTTGGTATAGATAAAAAAGAACGTACATTACATAATGTACGTTCTTTATTTTTATCTCTGAAAGAACTCAATCCACTCACCGTCAGGACCTTCGATATAGAAGTAACGGTACCCGTTTGGAAGTGTTGTGATCTCCTCGTCGATAAATTTCGCGTTCATTCTTTCCGCTTTTGTATATTCAGCCGCGATGTCATCCGTCAGCAGGGCAATGTGGTGCACTTTTCCTTCGACAGGAAGCTCGCTGCTGTAACCTTGAATCAGTTCGATTTCCGTTTCCGGACCGTCTTCAAAACCGAGAAAAGCAAGCTCAATCACACCGTTCGTGTGTGTGATGCGATCCTTCAATTTCATGCCGAGAACCTCTTCATAAAATGTGATGGACGCGTTGATATCCCTTACCATAATGCCTGTATGATCAATTCGTTTTGCCATGCTGCTCCTCCTCGTAACTCTTATTTGTCTATCGTAGAAAAACCTTTCCTTTCTGTCAATGCAGACAACTTGGCGTTTTGTGGTACGATAAGAGAAAGCATACAGAAAGAGGACGAATAGATATGAAGCTACTCACCCTAAAAAAAGCGCATACTGCAAAAATCAAAAAAGGCTATCCGCTCATCGATAAGGAAGCTCTCGCAGGGAGTGCGGGGCACGTGAAAGAAGGAGACCTCGTTGATATCGTGTCAGAGAGCGGCGAGTTTCTCGCGCGAGGTTATTATGGCCTGCAAAACAAAGGGGTCGGCTGGACGCTTACCCGCAATAAACAAGAACAGATTGACCAAGCATTTTTTCTCAGCAAATTATCAAAAGCGGTCCAAGCACGCGCCAAACTATTCGCTGCCCAAGATACAACGGCTTTCCGCCTGTTCAACGGTGAGGGAGACGGCGTCGGTGGCGTCACGATCGACTATTATGACGGCTACCTGCTGGTTCAATGGTACAGCAAAGGCATTTACACCTTTAAAGACATGCTGATTTCCGCTTTGGATGAGCTGGATCTTGATTATAAAGCGATTTACGAGAAAAAACGCTTCGACACGGCTGGACAATACGTTGAAGATGATGACTTCGTGAAAGGGAAAAGAGGCGAGTTCCCGATCATTATCCAGGAGAATGGCATTCAATACGCGGTGGACCTGAATGAAGGCGCTATGACGGGCATCTTTTTGGATCAAAGACATGTGCGCAAGGCCATTAGAGACCGCTATGCAAAAGGAAAAACAGTGTTAAATACGTTTTCTTATACGGGTGCATTTTCCGTGGCAGCGGCGCTTGGCGGAGCGGAGAAAACAACAAGCGTGGACGTGGCAAACCGAAGCCTGGCCAAAACGATCGAACAATTCAGCGTGAACAAGCTGGATTACGAGGCACACGACATTAAAGTGATGGACGTGTTTAAGTATTTTTCGTATGCGGCGAAAAAGGATCTGCTCTTTGATCTGATTATTCTCGACCCGCCTTCCTTTGCCCGCACAAAAAAACGCACCTTCAGCGCGGCCAAAGATTATAAAAACCTGCTGAAAGAAACGATCGCCATCACAGCTGACAAGGGCATCATCGTTGCTTCCACAAACAGCAGCGCCTTCAGCATGAAGAAATTCAAAGGCTTTATTGATGCCGCCTTTAAAGAAACAAATGAACGCTACACAATCATTGAGGAATTTACGCTGCCGGAGGATTTTAAAACGATTTCAGCGTTTCCGGAAGGCAACTACCTAAAAGTGGTCTTTCTGCAGAAAAAATAAAGCTGCCCTGTTCAGGAGCAGCTTTTTTCTATGTAGAAATGATTTTCTGGACGCGGCCGATGCGGCCATCTTCAAGCCGGACTTTAATGCCGTGCGGATGAAAGCTCGATTTCGTCAAAATATCCTTCACTGTCCCTCTCGTCAGTTTTCCTGTTTTTTGATCTGCCTTCAATACAATATCCACCTGTAATCCTTTTGAAATGCTGCTTCGCTCTTGCCCGTTCATAGCGCACATCCTTTCTTTTTTCATTATAGTCATTATGGTTTAAAAGTAACAGCCGGCTGATGAAGTGTATTTTTGTTTTTTTCTGCCTTCATTAAATATAATGTCAGCCCAAAGCCTGCTATGCTCAGCATGCCAAAAAGCAAGTAGACTGCGAAGATGGACACGTAGTCAAAAATGTAGCCGCCTGCAAATGTACAGAACCAGTTGCCGAATCCATTGCCGATGGCCGCGTACATGGTCAGCGCCGTCGCTTCAACGTGGCTAGGAGTAATCTTTTTTACGTATTGAAGCGCCGCGGGGATAAATAAACCGATGGCCACTCCCTGAAGAAAGACCGTCGCATAAATGAGCCATAATGAAGGCGCTGTGAAATAGAGCGCCCACCTGAATAATGAGACCCCGCCTGACAGCATAATGACGTTTAAAAGCCCCATTTTATCTATAAATGTTTGGGCAAATCGCATAAATGGAATTTCCGAAATCACGCCGATGAAAAATAAAATACCGATAGCGGAAAGTGACGCGCCGCTTTTGTCCAGAAAAAGACTGAAATACGTATTGTTCGCTAAGTTTGGAGCAAATGTTGTAAAGGTGATGATCATAAAGATGAGGAACGTTTTGTTGCTGATAAGCTCCCGGAATCCTTTGCGGATTTTGACCTTTGTTTTTGTTTTCTGCTGGCCCGGCATTTGTGAGGCCAATATGGCGGCAATGCACAGAAAGGCACAGCCAAAGATAAAGATCACGTGAATGGGATACAACTGATTCGTCACTTGTCCCATGACAAACACTGCGACGCCGAAGCCGAGAGAACCAAACAGGCGGATTCCGCCGTAGTTGCCGTTTGTTTCTTGTGTGTACCTTAGTGAAATGCTGTCCGATAATGGAATAATCGTGCTTTGAAAGGCTGCAAAACAGGCTGCAATCAAAATAAACATAGGAAAGCCGTCAAATGCAATATAGCCTAATCCCATGATGCCTGTGATTGATGTGCAAACCGCAAGCAGGCTTTTCGTTTTTTGCGTATAGTCGCTCAGCATGCCCCAAAACGGCTGAAAGAAAATCATCACAATCGGGCCGAGTGACATGATCAAGCCGACCTGTGATCCGCTTACATGCTGTTCTTTCGTTAAATACATACTGAGTAAGGGAATAATGCTGCCCGTGCCAAGAAAAGCAAACAAATAAAAACCTTTTAACGCGGCGTAATGCCGTCTCACCTGCAAGTTGTGCATGGGGTGCCTCCTTTGGTATCCACAAATTACATTATATTGGAATCCGCCAGCTTTTCAATAAGGGGAAGCACATAAAAAAACTGCCCTTGAGAGGACAGTTTTTTCTTACATAAATGAAAGTAAAAACGGCGCTGCGCAAAGCGTCATAATCGCAGCTAAGATCATTGACACGCTGGAAATCGTACCGGACACAGAGCTGAGTTCAAATGCTTTTGACGTTCCCGCGCCGTGTGCGCTTGTGCCGAGCAGCACGCCCCGCGCAATTTCATTATCAATGCGGAAATAGCGGATGACCATCGGGCCGATCACTGTGCCGAACAGAGCGGTTAAAATCACAAACACGGCTGTAACGGCAGGCATTCCGCCGATCATTTCAGATACGTTCATTGCGATCGGCGTTGTCACTGATCTCGGGACGAGGCTGTCAATTAAGCCGGTGCCGAGGTGAAGCCATTTCGCAATAAGAGCGGTTGAAATAATCGCGATACATGAACCGACGGCCACATTCAAAATAATTTCCACTGCGTATTTCTTTAAAACAGGGAAATATTTATAAAGCGGGATCGCGAATGCCACGGTGGCCGGCTGAAGCATATCGGTCAGCAATCCGCCGCCGAGATTATATGACTCGTACGGGACATTCACCAGCAGCAGCAGACCGACTAACACAGCGGGCGTCACCAATAGCGGCGACGTATAGACACGCGGAAAGCGTTGATATACCTTTTTTGCTCCTAAATACACCAAAACCGTTAAAAACAAACTTACAATTCCGATGAACACGTATGTTTTTTCTCCTTTCTTTTTGCAATGATTTGTGTAAGCGTTCCTGTAGACACCATCACGACAAATGTGCTGATGATGACAACAAGCAGAATGCTGACACCAAATTTCGACATAATGTCTCCGTATTCTATCACTCCGACGGCAGACGGGATAAAAAATAAAAGCAGCTCCCCGAGAAGCCACGCCGCGCCAAGCTCTATCCATTCAAGCTTGATGATTTTAAAGTGTAATAATGTGAAGAGTATCACAATCCCA